>JADZFJ010000465.1 GCA_020849935.1 Crocinitomix sp.
AAAAAAGACAACGAATTGTACAAATCAAACAAAAGTGCCTACGAGGTTTCTTTTAAAAATTCAAATGCGGGTAAAATTTGTGCGATTATTGGATTGAGCATTTCAGCGTTATTTTTAATTTACGTTGTTTTTGCGTTGATATTTGTAGCTTCTTCTGGCTATAATTTCAATAGTTTCCCGAGATACTAGAGTAAATGGTAGAATGTCATTGGAAATCCACTTTCGGAATTGAATGTTTCGGATGTGGATTTCAACGTTCTATGATGGCCTTATTTAAGGGTGATCTGGTAGATAGCATTCTTATTTTTCCGGCGGCAATTCCATTATTAATCACCTTGTTTTACACCCTATTACATCTTTGGTTTAAATTCAAAAATGGGGCACGGAATATTATTGTGCTTTTTTCGTTCACTGCATTTTTGATCCTGCTAAATTTTATTTTAAAGCACTTTTAACAAATCTGTTAATCAATCAAATTACTTACATTCCTGGAATAATGCCACGAGCGGCTTGTGCCATTTCCATTTCGCGGGTGCGGTAAGCTTGTTCCAAGGCACGATTTGCTGCAAGAATTATCAACCTGTTTAGGTCTTTTAAATCAATGTCTGGGCTAAAGTTTAAGGCGGTAATTACTCCATTCCCGTTTACTTCAACGCGCACGGCGCCTTCGTTTGCCTCGCCAATCAATTTAATATTGTTCAATTTTTCTTTTGCGATTTCTGTTTTTTCTTGCATTTCCTGCAATTTTTTCATCATGCCATTTCCAAACATTGCTTTCAGTTTTTTAATTATTCCGTACAAAAATAAGCAAGTTTCGCCTAGCTAATTGTATCTTTATCCTCGAAATTTTATCGAATAGAAATGAGCATTAAAACAATCATTGAAAATGCGTGGTCCGACCGCAGTTTATTGGAAACAGCAGAAACTAGAAATGCAATTGATACGGTAATCGCCGAAATCGACGCTGGACGTTTGCGGGTGGCCGAACCTCTTTCATCGGGCGAATGGCAGGTAAATGAATGGGTTAAAAAAGCGGTGGTGATGTATTTTCCAATTCGAAAAATGGAAACGATTGAAGTTGGTCCGTTTGAATTTCATGATAAAATGGCCTTAAAAACGGGGTATAAAGAAAAAGGCATTCGCGTTGTGCCTCATGCCATTGCGCGTTACGGTGCCTATATTTCGTCGGGGGTAATTTTGATGCCATCGTATGTAAATATTGGGGCTTATGTAGATGAAGGTACAATGGTGGATACGTGGGCGACCGTTGGTTCGTGTGCGCAAATTGGGAAAAACGTTCATTTAAGTGGCGGGGTAGGAATTGGGGGAGTGTTGGAGCCTTTACAAGCGGCACCCGTAATTATTGAAGACAATGCCTTTATTGGGTCGCGTTGTATTGTGGTGGAAGGTGTTCGTGTAGGAAAAGAAGCTGTTTTGGGTGCGAATGTGGTACTTACCATGTCTACCAAAATTATAGATATTACAGGAAATGAACCTGTTGAGCACAAAGGTTATGTCCCTGCGCGAAGTGTGGTGATTCCGGGCTCGTACACAAAAACTTTCCCAGCTGGTGATTATCAAGTTCCGTGCGCGTTAATTATTGGTCAACGCAAAGAAAGTACAGACAAAAAGACTTCGCTCAATAATGCCTTGCGTGACAATGATGTCGCAGTTTAAGCGATTAATGTGACCTTAAATCGGCTTTTTTGAGAAAAGATTTGATAATCGATTAATCTAAATTAATTGACTTGTCTTTTGATGATGGAAACAACCAAATGGGCAGATCGGATTGATTTCAATGGCAATTCGATGGGATCCCATTTTGGATTTTCGCTCATAAGTGTTAAGGTAAACGATTTACTACCTGGTTTTACGTAGCGCAATAAAATTTGATCGTCGGTACTAATCAAATAGATATTTCCATAAACATAAAAAGAAGTATCGGACACACGACGGAGGGCGATTAAATCGCCACTTGAAATTTTACTTTCCATTTCGCCTCCATAATAAGGCATGATTAAATCGGCAGCGATACCTGGGATTGAGATAAATTCTTCTGCCACAAAGGATAAGTTACCACTTAACAGAATACTTAAATTATCGGATATATTTAAATCGAAAAAAGGAATGGCATCGGCGGCGTTTACTTTAATTTTTACTTTATTTCGATAAGGAGATCGGGGCTCTGATACAAATTGACCATCGATTAATTCGTATGGTTCTAGATCTAAAAACTTGGCGAGTTCTTCAATTTTGTTGAAGTGAGGAAAAATTCCTCGAAACATCCAATTGTTCCACGTTTGAGTAGAGACTCCAATTTCGGCAGCAACGTCTTTTAATTTTAGCGATCGTTGTTTTATCAAACTCTTGATCAAGTCTTTTCTAATTTGCATATCTTGTGTTTATGAATGTAAAAAATTAATTTTATCGTTCAAACTGCTATAAAAGTAGTTAAATAAACCCCCAAAAACCAAATTTATTACCTTTTGTTCTAATTTTTAACAACTATTTTAATTTTTGTTTTTTTATGATGAATTTATAATTTTAGTTTAAATTATTGATTAATAGTTATCTAATTTTTTGTTTAAAGTTATATATATGTTTAAATTTAATTATTAAAAATAATTTTTAAAATTAAAATATTATATATTAAAATATTTGGCTATATTTGAATTAATTGGATTAACGGAAAATCCCAAAAATTTACCCGATGAAAACACTTAAAACAGAAAACAAAAATGACAATAGATACAAGTATTTATTGCACAAACATTTAAATGAGCTACCCCACGGCCAGTATAAGATCACAGTAAAACAATTACCTAAAAAACTAGGTATAAGTGCTGAGACTTTTCGAAAATGGAAGTATATTAAAAAGGAAGGTAAGGCAACAATTCCTGCCGATAAACTTGCAATTATTGCGAATTATTTCCAAATTCGCATCGAAGAAATTTTCAATTACACCATACCACGATTATCTTATGACGATTTGAAAGAGGCCGAACAAGAAGAAGAAAATTTTTAGAAACTTATGAAAAAATCAGTTAGAGAAACACTAAAATTGGCGGTTGAACAGCTTTTTGTTCGGATTCATGGCAGCTTGTTTGATAAAATTTATGCCAATGACAAAGGTGATTTTAAGGTGACGCAATTACAATACGACCCAACCAATGAATCGCATCAAATTTTGATTAAATTATTAAAGGAAAAGATTGGTTACGAGCCTGTCGCCACTGAACAGGACATGTTTTATTCGATTATGCGGGTGTACGTGGATGCAAAGGAGCGCGAACGAATTAAGCAGGAAGAGGATGCGATTTTGTACAAAAAAAATGTCACCGACCGATATAATAAACCGGAATAAAATTGGTGGATTTTGAATTGTACGATTAGGCCAATTTAAGGGCGAGTGAATTAATACAGTATCTCAATCCGCTTGGTTTCGGGCCATCGGAGAAAACATGTCCCAAATGAGCATCACATGTGTTGCAGGTGGTTTCAACTCTCACCATTCCATAAGAGGTATCTTTGATGTAATTTACTGCATTTTCAGTAATTGGCTCGGTAAAACTCGGCCAACCTGTACCTGATTCAAATTTAATGGAAGAGTCGAAAAGCGGGGTTCCGCAACAAATACAAGCATAAACGCCGGGACTGTGGATGCTGCAATATTCGCCTGAATGTGGGCGTTCTGTTTGTTTTAACCGTGTGATTTGAAATTGTTCAGGTGTAAGAAGTGCCTTCCATTGTTCGGGTGTTTTTTCAACACGTTTGTCTGGTGCAGGTGTGCCGTTGTTGGCAAAATTAATCACTGTATTCCAATTCATTGTTTGGTTATTTAGTGATACAAATTTACGCTTAATTTGTTAATCAGGTGTTTTATTCATCTTTTTGAAAAACCCACGGAGAAGCTTTGTCAGTAAGTTGATCGGCGATTGAAATTTTTCCGATTTCTGCATCAGCTTTGGTGAGGTATGATTTTGCTGAAACATAGATTAATCGTTCGCCCTCAATAATTTGTGCTGGAAATCCTAACGAAATTAATTCAGCTTTTTTGTTTTCCGCATTGCTTCGCGATGAAAATGCGCCAACTATGACGTGGAAATTTCCTGGTAATTGGGGTTCCACGATTTCTTTTTTAACGATTTTTCGAATAATTTTTTTCGTAGGCAGTTTTGGCTTTGAACTCACTTGTTTTGGCACGAATTCTAGTTCGTCAGCGGGTTCGGGCGCCGATTGATAATTACCAAAAAATGTCAAGAGCTTTGCCAGATCAAACCCAAAAAAGGACGGCGGATTTTGTTCTCGTTCCAATTGAAAATCTTTAAAAATTTCAATTTTCCCTGTGTAACAGGCCACCCAAATTTCTGAATTTTTCCAATCGCCACAAATGCCAATTGGGTGATTTTTAGTGGGAACGATGGCTTCAATTTTCATGGACTCCGTGGCGATTTTAGTAAATTTATTATCAAAATAATTAACGACATACAAATACTTTTCATCTGGTGAAAGTACCATGCTTCGCGGACCTTTTGGGGTGGCGCAAGTGGTTCTTTCTTCGGTAAATCGGTTATATTTTAACACTTCGTTGCTGGTGTTTAGCGAGATGTAAATGGTTGAGTCATTGTCAGCCAAAACAACCGAACGTGGTGAACCTCCGACCTCATCGATATAATCAAGTTCGAAGGTTTTAAGGTTGATGACCGCAATTTTAGTCGAACTCATGACAGTTACAAAAGCAAATTCGCTGTCTTTTGTAATTGCAATTCCCCGTGGATGTGGGCCTACATGAATTTTTTTAATTTCTATTTCCTTTTCCAGATCAACAATCGAAACATCTGAGCTCACCCAATTTGACGTAATCAAGATTTTTTGATCGGGTGAAATCGCCAAAAATTTTGGAACCGAACCCACTTCAACTGCATTTTCGATTTGATAATTTTGGGTGTTTATTTTATACAAAAAACTAGGATCGTACGTTTTTCCAATACAATCATCGCAGCCAGGATTGGTAAACTCGGGTCCAATCATTTGGTAATTAGAAATCCACAAAAATTTTCCATCCGCAGTAAATTGACCCTCGACTGGGGCACCTTTTACTTGTTGACCTTTGTATTTTCCATTTGTAAATTTATTCAAATCAACTTCATCTTTCACCTTCGCCACTTCGATACCTTGATCATTATAAAATGTAATGGTGTGACGGTACATCATATTTTGTGCAGAAAACAAGCCATTCCCGCTTGCTACCACCGATTTTGGTGAAATTCCATCGCCGATTTCGGTGCGCTTCCGAATGTGCGATTCGATTTGGGTATTTGCAAAAAACGGAAGTAGTGTAAGTAACGTAAACGCAAAACATTTGAACAATTTTGAGGAGTGTTCAATCGCCCAGTTGTTTGGAGGTTGTGATGCCCACTTAAAATTCGATTTCACTCATTTTTGTTTTTACGGTGAAATTACCTAATTGCACCGTGAGTTTATTTCCATCGATTTCTAACAAAGTGCCCAAAACTTGTTGGTTTTTAAGTTTGATTTTTGCCCCTATTTTGAGGTTTTTCTTAAAGGCCTCAGCTAATTTTTGTTTTTCTTCTTCTATTTCTTTTTGCGTCAGTGCTTTCTCTTTTCCTGTGGATGGGAGATCAGGATTTTTAAGGTTTTTTGCGAGTACCACAGGTTTTTCTTGGGCCAAAATTTTGGCTTTTTCGATAGAGGCGATTTTTTTGAGCGCTTCTACCATCTGTTTGTCCGTTTTATGATGTTTGAATTTGCCAATGATTTCATAAAACTTTTTACCCGTAGTCACAAATTTATTTTGCTGTTCGATAAACAAATTAATTCGCTCCGATTTGTTTTGCAATTTTTCAAGTCGATCGCTGTATTCACGAATGGTTTTTTTAGCTTCGTTTTGCGATTTATATTGCTCCGAATTTATTTTTTTAAACTTCGATTTTTCTTTTTGTAATGACACCGTCAATGCTTCAACAATAAGTTTGTTGACCGATACTTTTACCTTTGCTTTTTCAATTAAATCCAAGGCAATCCCATTGTGTTGCGCCACTTCGAAGGTAAAAGAAGATCCTGGTTGACCGATGGAAAGTTGAAAGAGTGGTTCGAGATTTTTTGTGTCAAAAAGCATACACGCATTTTGCGCATTTGGCAGCGAAGAGGTTAAGATTTTGATACTGGTGTAATGGGTAGTAATTACCGCATAACATTTTTTGTCATACAATTCGACATAAAACACCTCTGCCAAAGCGCCCCCTAATTCTGGGTCGGTGCCACTTCCAAATTCATCCAATAACAAAAGCGAGTTTTCATTGGCCTCGTTTAAGAAAAAATTCATTCGCTTTAAACGATAACTATAGGTACTTAGCTGATTTTCGATTGATTGATTATCTCCAATGTCCGAATAAATCTGATCAAACCAACAACACGAACTATCTACATCCACAGAAATATAAAGTCCACATTGATACATGAATTGTAAAAGTCCAACTGTTTTCAGCGTAATGGATTTTCCACCTGCGTTTGGTCCAGAAATCACTAAAAATCGATTTTCATCGTCCATTTCGATGGTCTGCCCAACGGTGGGACGATCAAAGCTCTTGTTTTGAAGTAATAATAAAGGATGTTTTGCATTGTGCCAAGACATCATTTTTTTCGGATTTAATTTTGGACGAATTCCATTGTAAGTAACCGAAAATAAAACTTTTGCATTCAACAAATCGAAGCGTACCAACAAGCGTTGAAAGGCTTTTAAATGACTTTTTT
>JADZFJ010000466.1 GCA_020849935.1 Crocinitomix sp.
AAGTGGACGTTTTAGGTATTTATTGAAGAAATCAAATGAAATTAGGGCGAAACGAGAAAGTTTGACTTCGGTTATTTTGTTGTTTTTGATTTTGGGTGGTAGTTCCCTTTCTGGACACAGCCAAAAAACAATGCGCGACAGTGATCTTCTTAAACGCGAACATGAAGTTACTCCCGTAATAGATTTTAACCACGCCGAAAAATTTGCTCGTTTGGTGATTCAAGATCAAGGAGGTAGATTTCAACCCGTGCATACGATAGCTACCGATGTCTTAAAAAAATTACATCGAAGTAGCACTTTTAATGGTCAATCGGCTTCGCAAGTCTTTCTTGGAATTCACACCAATTTTGTGGATTGGAATTTTGAACCCTTAATTTTAGTTTCAGGCGAACACTTACGTGAAAAGTTAAAGGTGGAAAAATATGCCGCATTTGTCGATTTTTTTACGGCTGATTTTGAATACATCCTGCAAGCAGATGCCGAAGCGGCAAGATTGAAAAAACCTTCTGAGCAATCGCAATATGACAAAGACGTTTTAAAAACAGACGAACGTTTAGGTATTTTGTACGGGATTTTTTCCGGGGCTTATTTAAAAATTCTGCCTTTGCCAAATGATCCAGAAAAAAGATGGTTTTCTCCGTTCGAACCAGAATTGCCTTTTCAAGGAGCCGATGCCGAATTTGCGAATTCAATTGTTCCGATGTACACCATGGCGGTGAATCATTCACTAAAAACAAACGATTGGCAACAAGCGGATTTGGTGGTAAAATTAATCGATGATTACCAACGAAAATTTGGCGATCCTACCGCAATTCCATCTACTTCTAAAATTGAATTGGAAATTTTTTATAATAAGGTTAACATATTCTATAGTTTAACAAGTGTCTATCTTTTCATTTCTTTACTTTTACTAATCGCAGAATTTATCACGCTTTTTAAACCTAAATTCAGCTATAAATGGCTTGGTAGGATTGTTTTATTTATCACCTATTTGTTGGTTACTTTTCATGCTGTTGGTCTCGGGATGCGATGGTATTTATCGGGACATGCACCATGGAGTAATGGGTATGAAGCAGTGGTGTTTATTGGGTTCGTTACCATGGTAGCAGGGCTTTTGTTTACAAGGAAAAATAAAATTGTATTAGGTGCAGCAGGGCTTTTAGGCTGGTTATTGCTTTTTGTGGCGAATTTAAATTCACTCGATCCAGAAATCACCCAATTGGTGCCTGTTTTAAAATCCTATTGGTTAATGATTCATGTGGCCATTATTACTGGAAGTTATGCCTTTTTAGGTTTAGGTGCAATTTTGGGCTTGATTTGTTTAATCCTGAATTTGACCATCGTTCCGGAAAACAAAAAACGCATCCAATTGACGACCAAAGAATTGACTTACGTTTCCGAAATGGTGATTATGATCGGTTTGTTTATGCTCACCATCGGAACCTTTTTAGGAGGAATTTGGGCCAATGAAAGTTGGGGACGTTATTGGGGTTGGGATGCCAAAGAAACATGGGCCTTAGCATCGGTGTTGGTTTATGCGATTGTGATGCATTTTAGATTTGTACCCGGACTAAAAGGTCAATTTGCGTTTAATGTGGCTTCTTTGTGGGCTTACGGTGCAATCATTATGACCTTTTTTGGGGTAAATTATTACTTGAGCGGTTTGCATTCATACGCAACAGGCGATCCAGTTCCGATTCCGGCTTGGGTGCCTATTACGGTTTCGGTGTTATTAGTTTTATCCGTACTATCGGGGATTAAGAATAAAAGAAATAATAAAATTGAATTAGGAAAACAACCTAAAAGCAACGCAAGCTAAAAAAAAACGTCTGCCTAGCGTTTAACAATCTATTTTATGAAAAATATTCTAAGTTTTGTCCTTCTTTTTTTAGCCGTTTCGGTTTATTCCCAAAATACACTAACGCTTAAAGGCAATTGGTGCGAAGGTGATTTGCGTTTGATTGCAAGTATAGAGAAAGATGTAAAAGTAGTACAATGGACCAAAGATGGTTTGTTGTTAGCTGGCGAAACGACCAATGAAATTAATTGTGTAAAATACGGAAACGGTGTCTACGAAATGACAGTTGATGTTGCTGGCAGTCTAACTATTGTGAAGTATTTGTTAACTACAGAAAATGGATCACCCGTAAATTTTTCTGCTAGCAATTATCCATCGGCAGGGGTGACAATTTTTAAAGATTTAACGATTTTGAGTGAATCAATCGTTTCGTGGCATTGGGATTTTGGAAATGGAGAAACCTCAACCTTGGCTAATCCTAAAGTGTTTTATAAAGATCAAAAAACGTATGAAATTACGTTAACCATAACTACAGCTTCGGGCTGTGTTTATTTCTTGCGTAAATCACATACTTGGTCTTACTAATTAAGCCAAAAAATCGAACTTGGTTATTCTATTACCTATGAAAAAATTACTCTTCTTTTTATTATTAATTCAATTTACAGTTGCAAAGGCTCAGGTATGTGACACATATTCAAGTGTTGGAACTACATTTTCAAGTTATATTGCACCTTCCGACCCTGGATGTTCGGTATGTTTAGAAGGAGATGGTTTAGGTGGGGCTTGGACTGGATTTGGTTGTGACGGCACTATTGTATCCACCTGTGCACCCACGCTTTCATTAACTTTGGCTTATTTTGCTGTTAATACAGATGATTATGCCACTGTTTCGATTGATGGCGGGGGAGTGATGAGTTTAACAGGTATTGACGTTGGAATTGCGGGTGCTGTGGTTGGTCCTTATTTATGTTCAGATGGTTATGGAGATGTTTATCTCACTGTCAACTCAACACTGCCTTTTACAACTGTTACGTTAACAAACACTGGCTGTTCATCAGGATGGGTGATAACTTGCCCTGGTGATTTAGCACTTGCAGGTGCGGATAATTCAGACACAACATGTGCAGATATTGTGGTTTTATCAGATTTATTATCAGGAGATGCAATGCCTGGAGGAGTTTGGTCAGAACCCGTCGTAAGTGGTGGATTTAATGCTTTAACATCCGAATTTGACCCAACCTTGGTAGGTTTAGGAACTTATACATTTGAATATACAGTAATAGGGTGTGATGGTGCGGTTGATGTAGCAGAATTTACGGTTATTGTTGAGTCAAGTGCCAATGCTGGTGCGGACAACGATACAGTAGTTTGTACAGGAATTGTGGTATTAGAAGATTTACTTTCAGGCGATGCTGAACTTGGAGGTGTTTGGACGGAAACTACTGCAAGTGGTGCTTTTGATCCAATTACTACGGAATTTAATGCCACTCTTGCTGGTGTTGGAACGTACACCTTTGAATACTTATTTACTGGTTGTGCAGGCGTAACCGATTTGGCTAATTTTACCGTTTCGGTAGGCCCAGGTGGATCTGCAGGCGCAGATAATGTGGCGGAAATTTGTAATACAGCAGGTGAAACTATTGATTTGAATACCTTGTTAGTAGGTGCCGATCCGGGGGGAATTTGGGATGAGACGACCACCTCAGGAGCGTTTAATCCAATTACAGGCGTGTTTACAGCCACAGGTTTGGCGGGGGGAGATTATGTTTTTACGTACACGTTTCCAGTAGCTTTGCCATGTGTAGATGATGTTGCTGAATTTGTGGTGACAGTCAATCCAAAACCAGTGATTACAATTACTTCTACGCCAGCTTCGGCGACTATTTGTTTGGGAGATGATATGACTCTTACTGCAACAGGTGCAGGAGTTGGAGGAACCTATGTTTGGGATCATCCAATCACCAACGGAACCCCTTTTACGCCTGGTGCTGGAGTGGATACCTATGAAGTTACCGCAACAGATGCCAATGGATGTGTAAGTGTTGAGGACATTACTATTACCGTTGATTTAGTTCCTTCGGTTATTTTTTCAGCAGATACCTTATTCGGTTGTGATCCACTTACCGTTAATTTCTCTAATTTAACCATTCTTCCAGGCATCTCTTGTTTGTGGACATTTGGAGACGGAACTTCATCTACTAGTTGTGGAGCAGTGTCACATACCTACGTTACTGCCGGTACTTTTGATGTAAGTTTAACGGTTAATTCAACTGCTTTGTGTGGGTCAACAGCGACTTATTTAGATTATATCGAAGTTAGAAATCAACCTGTTGCGGCATTCTCTTATTTGCCAAATCCAATTGATATTGAGGATACCGAAGTCGAATTCTCAAATTCATCACTCAATGCCACCGAATATTCATGGTTTTTTGACGATGGATCGGCCATTTCGAATGAGTTTGAACCAATTCATGTATTCCCAATCGAGCCAAATGCAACCTACCAAATCATGTTAATTGCTGGTAACGATATTGGTTGTGCGGACACTACGTCTAGACCGTTAACTGTTTTGGATGTCATTATCTTTTATGTGCCAAATACCTTTACGCCGGATGGGGATGATTTTAATGAAATATTCAAACCAATCATGACTTCAGGGGTGGATATTTTTGATTATCACTTGACTATGTTTAACCGTTGGGGCGAAATTTTATTCGAATCGTACAATGTAAATAACGGATGGAATGGAACCTACCGCGATGGTAAATTGGTCGAAGATGGAACCTACATTTGGCAAATCGAATTTGGCGATACCCGCTCAGATCAAGTGCATACCTACAACGGGCATGTCATTGTGATGCGATAGTCGGTAAGTATTTTGGCCACCTTTTCCTGCTTTTCGTTTTAGTTGGCTAGCCAAAAGCATTTCAGCAATCCATTGCCCATGTTTTCCTGCAAGCATCCAAAATGCGCAATGGTGCTTCAATTGCCTTTTGCTGCGCCAAGCTATCACTCCTATCAGGGGTGGATTTGATAAAATTAGAACCTTAATTCAAAATAGATTGATTCCAGTTGCGTTTAGATGGAATTTACTTTTTATGATCTAATACCAAATAATTCTTTGTATCAAAAAAAATGTAGTAAATGGCAAAAAAGGGGTTTGTACCTTTCAAGATAAGTTCTATTTTAGCTCCTTCTTCAAGGTTAAATTCTAGTTCATTCGACTGACACCAATCAATTTTAGCTTTAAATTTATGTTTACCAGCTGGAACATTAATTATTTTTATTTCGCCATCATTTATAGATCCAACTACTTGTTCATTCAACACAAGTTTTATTTTTCTATACTTATTGGAATATCCTGAAATTCTATCAATCCTAATCTGTGCCATATTAATTATTTTGTAAAAGTTTCCCTATCAAAATAAAGGAACTACGTTGATTTTGTAATTGTCTGTCCCAAACAATTTTATAA
>JADZFJ010000467.1 GCA_020849935.1 Crocinitomix sp.
ACTTTATTCGCCAAATTCCTGACAGCACACCAGTGGCACAATTTTCTTTGTTAGACAAAACATTTAAATTCAAAAATTGTGGCAATTCAGAAATCATGTCCGAATGGTATATTAAATCGATCCGAAATGATTACGAGGCAATTAATGCAGATATGGAATTGTTTTTGACGAATGTTGGTCGAAGAAAATTTCTTGAACCCATTTACACCGAATTAGCCAAGACAGAAAAAGGATTAGCCTTGGCAAAAAAAATATACAAAAAGGCTCGACCGAATTACCATTCAATATCTTATTTAACCGTAGATGAGATTTTGAAATGGGAGGAGTAATCGAAAATAAAAAAAGGTATTTATTTGGTACATCAGTGCGCTGATGAATTGAAACTGCAACAAGGGTTTACACTAAAATTTTGTTGCAGTTTCTTTTTTTATTCACTTTTTTTGTAACAAAGATTGTAACTTATCGACTCGTTATCCGTCTCGCTTGAAACGCTTATACTATGAAATTAATTTCGACACTTTTTTTAATCTTTTTGGTGAGTTCGGTTTTTGGACAGCACGTTGTCAAAGGAATTATTACCGACGAGTCTGGATTTCCAATTCCTGGTGTTCGGATTGCCCCTGTCAATTCGACTTATGGCATCGCCAGCAGCAATAATGGTAATTATTTTCTCCAATTTCAAAATCAAGACACTGTGATTTTGAGGTATCGAATGATTGGTTTTAACGAGTTAATTGATACCCTAGTTTTCGGAAATTCCAACCAAATAACACATGATGTGGTGCTAATTGAAACAGCCACTTCATTGTCAACAGTAGAAATTTATGCGGACAAAAGAGACATTGCAAAAGAGGTGATTGGCAAGGTAATCGACAATAAAAAGAACATTCGATCGCTGTATGAAAATTATGAATGTAATACCTATATCAAAACGAGTTTGGAAAAAGAAGCGAGATTTCCATTTATGAACAACAATAAGGCAAAAACAGACACTACCACAGTAGTAGACGTTCCGATCTCAACTGTGCCAGTTCGTGAAAAAATGAATTTTATTGAATCGAGTTCAATTACACAATTTAAACGAAAAAGTACGTATAAAGAAACCGTCTTAGCACACAATGACTACGCCGAAAAAAGCAATAGTTCAGTAGTTGTTTCGGCCGATTTTTCAGATCCCAACAGTATTTTGCCCTCCCAGGTAGTTTCCTATAATCCATATATCTTTTTTGAAAAGGTACAGGATGGCGATTTTGATTTGTATCAAAATTTGATTTCACTGCCTAAAGTTTCTTCTGCGCCTTTGGTATCGCCAATTGCAGTAAATGCTTTTCTGAACTATAAATTTACCTTAAACAGTGTCTTTATTGAAGATGTTAAAAAAATCTACGATATTAAGGTCTAAAAAAGGTTTAATGAAGCCCCACTTTTTTCAGGCAGCTTATTTATTATTGATAGTTTATGGGTGATCAAGTCACTTGACCTTACGATCAATGGAAGCGCAATGGAGTTTTTTAAGGATTTTAGAATTATTCAGGATTTTGAACTAATTGATGGAAATTGGATGCCAAAACGAAGAGAATTCATATACACAATTAATGATGGAGTTGATTTGGTGTTAGGCAATACGCGAGTTCATCATACCAACTATAAATTTAATCAACCTTTTGACGACAAAACCTTCAAAAATGTTTTGATGACTTACGACGATGACGCATTCAACAAAGATTCGGCCTATTGGGCAACAGTGCGTCCCATCAAGTTAAAACCTGAAGAGCTTAAATTTATTCACGAGCAAGATAGTATTACCAAATTGGTTACTAGCAATGAATACGTGGACAGCGTCAATGCTGAGTATAACCGACTTCGTTTTTGGGATTTTGTGTTAAGTGGCGTTGGATTTAGAAACCGGGAAAAGCAGCAGGAAATATACATCAACCCTTTGTCTTCACAAATTATCCCATTTGGTATTGGCGGTTATCGTCATCGGTTGGGTGGATTTTATTCGAAAGAATTTGAGAATGCCCAAGCCATTAAAATTTCTGGAGATATTGATTATGGTTTTAATGCGAAAGATGTTAAAGGAGATTTAGAGGTTGAATATACCTACAATCCGCGTCATTTTGGAAGTTTTAAAATTAGAGGAGGGGATATTTATGATTTTGTGACCATGGATCAATCAGTAGGAAATTTTTTCAGTAAAGGAAATTATGTGCGTAAGACATTTATAGGCTTAACTAAACGGTATGAAATCACTAATGGGTTATACGGTTTATTATCGTACGATTATTCCACCAGAAGAGATATCTCGAATGTGCCTCAAGGGTTGTGGACTATCAAATTAGGGGAGATCTTTAATTGGCCCGAAGTTCAGCCATACACCACTTACACAGTGTCTATTTTTGAACTTAAATTACTCTATCGATTTAAACAACAATACATTATAAAAGGGAATAAGAAATTAATCGTCGGAACTCAATTCCCTGAATTGCGCATGACCTATAAAAAGGGAATTCCTGGGATGTTTGGCAGTGATGTAAATTTTGATTTTCTTGAAATTGGAGCTTCTGACCAAATCAGTTTTGGCACATTTGGAAAAATGAAATGGGATGTTGAAGCTGGAACCTTTTTTGGAAAATCAGCAGATGAAGTGCAATTCATTGAAAGACGATTTTTTAGAGGATCAGATTTGTTTTTCTTTTCCGATCCTTTAAACACCTTACAATTATTAGATTCGACATTTAATACGACACAACCTTATTTACAAGCTTTTGTGATCCATCATTTTAAAGGCGCAATTATGGATAAAATCCCTTTGGTGAATAAATTAAAATTAGAATTAGTGGCAGGAGCCGGAGCTTTATGGATTCAATCTGCAAACTACGCCCATATCGAATTTTATGGAGGATTGGAACGGGTTTTCAAAATTAGAAAACAGTTATTTAAGATGGGCGTATTTTATGTCGTTCGAGAAAATAATGCCGCCTCCGTCAATCTCAATTTAAAATTCGGTTTCGACTTTTTCAACTCATTCACCAACGACTGGTCGTACTAAAGTCATTCAGCTGATTTCAAAAGAGTTTATTTCCTAAAATCCAATTAATTAAAATTTTATTCAAAAAAAATAAAATTTTAGGTAGGGGTTTTAGTATTCCATTTCGTTATTTCTAAAAGCATTAAAAAATATGAAGCTATCTCGGATTATTGCCCTAATATGTGCACTTGTTATAGGCCAAGTAGTGTTTTCACAAACAAAAGTAACCATCAGTGGTTTCGTTAAAGACGACAAAGAAGAGCTCTTGTATGCGAAAATTTTTATCCCTGAAATTGGCGCGGGGGCGATATCTAACGAATATGGATTTTATTCGATTGAAGTACCTCAAAAAGAAAGTTATACGTTGGTGGTGTCCTACCTTGGTTATCAAAAAACGAACATTGTTGTGAACGCCACCAAGGACATTAAAATTGACTTGGTGCTTGCCGAATCAAGCAATGAATTGGATCAAGTAGAGGTAGTTGCTGTCAAATCGGTTGCCCAAGAAGCAGTGACGTCGACAGATATGAGTGTAGTGAGGATTGATATCAAAGAAGCAAAATTGTTACCTTCTATTGGTGGAGAAACCGATGTCTTAAAAGTGGCGCAATTATTACCAGGAATTAATAGAGGAGGAGAGGGCGGTACCAATTTTTTTGTTCGTGGAGGAGACGGCGATCAAAATTTGATTTTGGTGGATGAGGCAACAGTGTATAATCCAGGTCATTTATTTGGATTTTTTTCCGTTTTTAATCCCGATGTCATCAAAGATATGCGGATTTACAAAGGTGGTTTTCCTGCAAATTACGGCGGTCGACTTTCTTCCATAACAGATATTCGAATCAAAGAAGGAAATCAAACGAAACCAACTTTTGAAGGTGGAATTGGATTATTGTCCTCACGAATTACGGTCGAGGCGCCGATTATTCCAAATCGAGTTTCTTTTTTACTTTCTGGAAGACGTTCGTACATCGATCAAGTATTGAAAGCCACGGGACAAAATGTACC
>JADZFJ010000468.1 GCA_020849935.1 Crocinitomix sp.
ATGTGTCATGTTGAGCGTAGCGAAACATCTGCATCCCACGAAGGTCAAATTGAACATTTCGCTGGGCCAGTTCCTTCGCTACGCTCAGGATGACACATCCCTTTATCATTTAAAATATGACACTACCAAAAATGACACAAAAAGCATTGATTTTCTTGTTGCTTACGGTCGTTTGGCCAAGCATGTTTTTTGCACAAAACAATCCAGGCATCGGTCGCACGACTTACCGAAATTCATGTTGGACAGGTACGCCGCTGCCAAAATCTAACGTCAAGCGCGTTTGCGATGATATTTATACAATCGAGGTACTACTGCCCCCGAGTGTCAAAACGTTTACGACCGATAAATTGTGGGTGCGCGATGCGTATGTTTTTACCGAAATAAGAGAATTTAATGCCCCAAATCCTATCCCTGCGGAGGGTTGGAAAATAGAACTCCGGTACACAAGCGGGGAACGCGCTACGACGCAGCCCTATGCACGGCCTTCAGCAAATTTTAAGTCGAAGGGTTTGCTGCGCTATATCGAAAATGATAAGCAGAAGTACCTGAAAATCAAGGTTTTTAAAGCCTTGAAGCCGAATTGATTGTGGGCGATCTGGCTACCTTTTGCCATCATGGGTAGTGTCATATTTTAAATGATAAAGGGATGTGTCATCCTGAGCGTAGCGAAGGAACTGGCCCGGCAAAAGGCTCAATTTGACCTTCGTGGGATGCAGATGTTTCGCTACGCTCAATATGACACATCACACAAAAAATGGCACTACCCCCTGCAAAGACCAAATAATTGATTGTCTTGTTCTTTTTATTTTGATTTTTTAAAAATGAATACTCCAATTACGGTTAAAATTACTGCTCCTCCTATGATTAATATTTTATTTTTAAGCCGATTGCTCTTGTCGTACTTTTCATATATTAACTTGTTAGGTTTTAAGTAGATAAAATTATTTTGGTAGTCAATGATAACATTGAATCTTTTCAATAAATCATTTCCAGCGATTATTCTGTCATACGGTTGCTTGTCATCTGAATTTTGTAAATCTATGGGGACATTATTTAACTCATAATCTCCAATAAATAGTTTAGGTACAACAACTGTTTCTGTTTTTCCATTCATTGAGTTGTTTCTATGCCCAACTACTTTCATGGTGCCATATAAACCATTGCTTTTGGAAAATTTATTATCTACTAATAAACAATTGTCGTAACCATTGTCGAACATATACCAATTTTTGGCTTTTATCTTTCCATTGTCAATTGTAACAGGAATGTATGGGACGCCATCTCTGATCTGCATTTCCACTTTTATATAATCGTTACTGATGGCAGGGAGCGTCTTGTGTAAAACAATAATATTATTGTCATAATTCAACTCTACTATTTTATCCTGGAATAAGCTGTTTCCTATAATTCCTTTGCTACCCCAATTTGTATGTTTTGTGGAAAAAATGCCCACACTGTCCCAAATTAAATTTCCTGTTTGAATTTGGTTGTTTTTACTTGATTTTACACTAGTTGACCCGCTTACACTGCCCATTTCTGCTGTTCCATCCCAGATGATGTTACAATCATCGGCCATGCTTTCTTTGAGGATGCAAGCAGTCGCTCCTAAATCAAATTGAAAACTAACTAGATCGCTGTTATTTAATTTTGCTTTGATATAGGTTTTGTTGTCCAACTTAAGGGAAAAAGGAATTGTATCTGATATTGCGATGCAATTATTGCATTCCCTTCGATATGCTATTGCTTTTGGCGGGATTGTAGATATTCTTGTAAGGCAACTGTCTTTTCCGTTTAATAGAATGATAAAATCGTATGTTTCATTAAGTTTTACATCAAAAGAAATAGTATCTACGTCTGTGTAAAAAATTACGTTGTGCGGTTTCTTTGGATTTTCAACTTCATAAATGTCTGGGTTTTTTTCGGGCATTATATACCACCAGGATGGTCTATAATGCTCTCCGTCTAAAACACTCACACTTTTTGAGTTAGCTCTGATAATTGGCACTTTGCCTTGTGAAAAACCTGTTTGTGTAATAAAAAGAAGTGCAAAGATTATTTGAATTCTTATCATGGAGTTTTATTTGTTGAAATTGAGCGGTTAGCGCAGCCGGTGAAAAAGTCCTTCGCCCTCATGCACGTTTTAATCGCAGGGCATTGGGTAGGGTGGGGCGTAGCCCCAAAATCTTCGTAGGAAAATGGAATCAACGTCGAGGGGCGTAGCCCTGTAATCTACCTAATGAATAATCGGGTACAGGTGTTGGTTTTCTGGATGTCAGGGCTACGCCCCTTGCATACAAAATGAAATGCCATTCTACGAAGATTTCGGGGCTACGCCCCGTACAATAGGACATTCTCCCACGGATGCCGCAAATGAAGGGATATTTTCATGAAAAAAATTACCGCAGAGTACTTTGTTTTTTTTGGGATGTTAGGTCTGGGGCTTAGAGCGTGTTCGGGAATTGGATTTTGGCCTGCTCTCGAAAAATTTAATTCTGCTCGGCGTTAAAATTTTCGCCTGAGAACCCGGCTAAGACTGCAAATTTTGCCTTGATCAAAATCAAATTTTCCCTCGTTCGGCACAAACCCAATTCCCGAACACGCTCTTAACTTAATGGGGTTGGTGCTTTGTTAGCGGTTTTTATTATTGCATTGTCTTTATTAATTCTAAAACTAATGGAAATATCCGTTCATTAAATTTTTCAGTATGACAATAATGAGTTTCTTTTTCGGAAATGTTGATATCGTTTCTGATACAAAAAAATTGCTCAATTGCTCTTGCAAAACACTCTTTGCTTCTATTTTTATATTCGCTTGTTTGCCTTTTTATTGTGTTTTTCCTAAACAATATCGCTATTTGTCCACATATGTGGTTTTTATCATCTGATGCGTAATTCCTTTTTAAACTATCTCCAATCAGATAATCAATCAAATGGCCTAATTCGTGTGATAATGTTCTATCAAAATTTCCAATACTGGACACTCCAATTGCATTAAATTGTGAAGAGAATATTCCAATAGCATTTTGAGCATGCATATGCTTCTCTTTTGAATAGGAGATTATTAGTCCATACTTCCTGAACGTTTCAGAAAGATTAGTAAAAGTTGTAAAAAAAGACACTAACCCGTTCTTTATTTTTTCAATATCAATTTGTTGAATTAACATTCCATTTTGAAGTTTTACCATTACACCAAATTCAAAAAGTAAGTCGTCAACTGTATTCTTCTCACTATAACTCGTCTGCTCTCCCTTCGAGTATGAACTTTCGATTTCTTCGATTTCTAACTTTAAATCTATTTTTTTATACGTGATTTCTTCTTGAAGTTCTTTATGATTTTTCCAAATATCTTTTTCGTCATAAAATATTTTAGAAAGATTAAATTGAACCCAAGTCATACTGTTACTATCTCTCCTGCGAAATTTTCGTAAATACTCAACTTGTTCCCATTTTCCTTCTTTAAACATATATTTTATGCCAGTATCTGGTTTTTGGTCATATTCTTGTTTTGCAAGTGAATAATAATAATTTTGGGTTGCAACCAATAGGTCCAAATCCACAACACACATATCAATAAAATCGTCTATTGTGCAATTTTTTTTGTGGTTTTTACTGTTTGTTGGAAAA
>JADZFJ010000469.1 GCA_020849935.1 Crocinitomix sp.
CAACCAACGAGACCGTGAAAGAGTTGAATGGAAGTAAAACTTTGACTCAAGGGCACCACATCATCGCTTGTGGTAAAAAAGCAGAATTGATCGAAAAATTTGTTAAGAAATGGCAGTTAATTGCCGTCGATGGAAAGTTAGTTAATCGAGTTTATACTGATGGAGGTGGGTCAAACCACCGCGTTACCGAAATACAAGTCAATGAAATTTTATTAATAAATCCAAGAAAGGCCGGATAGGGGTTGAGGGTACTTTCTGGTAAGGGCGGTTTGGCAGGATCAAACCGCCTTTTTTTTCAAATAAATAAACTCAGATTTAAATATTTGTCATCTTTATTTGTACAAAAACTAGACAAAATGATTAACTTTGTGGAACAATACTTTCTTATGAAAATCGCAAAAAATATAGTTGATAAAATAGATAGGCTGCCCAAAGGATACATATTCACATATTCTGAATTAATGGAAGAGGTGAGTCAAAAATTTGCTGTTATAAAAGCCCTGAATAGGATGGAGAAATCAGGAAAAATCGCCAAACTATCGAAAGGAAAATATTACAAACCTGAAAACACTCCTTTTGGAAATTTACAGCCAAATCAAACACAGGTAGTAAAAGATTTGTTGGAAGAAAACGGTAAAATTTCAGGTTATCTTACGGGTTATAGTGTCTATAATCAACTTGGATTAACCACTCAAATTAGCCCGGTCATCCAAATTGGAAAGAAACAAGTTCGACCAAATTTTACTCGAGAACGTTACCGTATTTCACTCGTCATGCAAAAAAACACGATAACAAAAGAGAATATTCCTTTTTTGCAGATCTTGGATTCAATTCGATACATCAAAAAAATACCTGACATGGATTCAGAATTAGTTTTTAAACGGTTTCTTTCAATTGTTAAAAATCTGAAAGATGAAGAAATTAGTACCTTGGTGAGATTGGCACTAAAGTATCCACCAGCAACAAGAGCAATATTAGGGGCAATCTTAGATAATTTGCAAAAATCTCAAACAGCGCAAACCTTATTCAAATCCTTGAATCCAATCACAAAATACAAATTTTCTGACGCTTCAAAAGTCTTGTCTAATGCTGAAAGATGGAATATCGTATGAAACTACACGAAAATAAAATCCTATTCAGACAAGCGATTCAATCTACGGCTGATCAATTGAAACTCCCGCCAATTTACGTTGAAAAGGACTATTGGGTGACTTTGGCTTTATTCAAAATATTTAAAAATGACATTGGAGAGGAAATTGTTTTTAAGGGAGGTACTTCATTGTCAAAATGTTATCATCTTATTGATCGGTTTTCTGAAGATATTGATTTGTTAGTCATTAGGAAGGAAGGAGAATCAAATAATAAATTAAAGTCTAAACTTAAAGTAATTAGCACCATTATAGAGGAGGAATTGCCAGAAATTGAAATCGATGGAATAACCCAAAAAAAGGGAATGAATAGGAAGACAGCACACCATTATAATAAAGAATTTAAAGGTGATTTTGGAATGGTAAGAGATGTAATTATTTTAGAATCCACGTGGTTAAGCTTCTTCGAACCCTTCACTAAACAAAGGATTACATCACTTGTAGGGCAAATGATGTTGGACAATAACCTAACGAGCATGGCAGAAGAAAATGGACTAAATTATTTTGACTTGAATGCATTGCATCCGACAAGAACTATTTGTGAAAAAATAATGAGCTTGGTTCGTTTTTCGTATGGAGAAAATCCCAAAGAAAGTCTTAAAAATAAAATCCGACATATTTACGATTTACATAAATTATTACTCTTTGAGGATTTTTTGGAATTTTTTCATTCCTCCAATTTTGATGAAATGCTTTTGAATGTTGCGATGGACGATTTGTTTATTTTTAAAAACAACAATAAGTGGTTGTTATTCCACCCGAAGGAAGCCCTTATTTTTAGAGATGCTGAAGTTGTTTGGAGTGATTTGAAGTCATCGTATAATTTTGATTTTAAAAATTTGGTTTATGGAGAATTGCCAAGACATGAATCAGTGCTTAAAACGTTAATAACCATTCAAAAAAGGTTAAATAAGATTTCTTGGACACTAACTATCGATAATAAGTTGTGAAATCGACCATTTGAAATTAAGCCCCCCCAACATTTCCAAACCATTAATATTTCGTTATTAAAGTGTCAAATTTTTGGTCAAATTGTCAGATTATCAAATAGATATATCTAAAACATTTACATTTGAATGATCAAAAATAAACATGGCAATAGTAGGTACATTAGTAAAAAACGGCGCCAAATTAGGTAAGGCGATCGAGCAGGACAATAAATCCCCCTTTAAGCTTCAGAAAAAACAATTAAAAAAATTGCTTAAACAAGCTGTCGCAACGCAAATTGGTAAAAAATACAAATTTGACGAAGTGTTGGGGCATTTGAGTGTTTTAAGTACCTCCGGGAAAAGGGAATTTTACGAATCATATAAAAAAAATGTGCCGATCTATTCGTACAATAAAATACAGAAAGAATTTTGGCATAAATGCACTGAAGGGCAAGCGGATGTCACCTGGCCGGGAATGATAAAATATTTTGCCTTGAGTTCGGGGACTTCCGAAGCCGCCACAAAACACATTCCTATCACCAAAAAAATGATAAAAGCCATCCGCAAAACAAGTCTTCGGCAAATTTTGGCTTTGTTGGATTTTGATTTACCCTCCGAAACCTATACAAAAGGATTTCTCATGTTGGGTGGTAGTACCGATTTAAATTTCAACGGTACGTATTACGAAGGGGATTTGTCTGGAATTGGCGCTTCTAACTTGCCTTATTGGTTCCAGCATTTTTACAAACCGGGCAAACGTATTTCTCAGTGCCGCGATTGGAATGAGAAATTGGAAGAAATTGTAAAATCAGCTCCTTCTTGGGACATCGGATTTATTCTTGGGGTGCCAGCTTGGATTCAATTGTTGCTTGAAATGATTATCGAGCGGTATCAAGTCAAAAACATCCACGAAATCTGGCCAAATTTGGCGGTGTATATTCACGGAGGTGTTTCGTTCGAACCTTATAAAAAAGGGTTTGGGAAATTACTCGGAAAACCCATTCATTATGTCGAAACTTATTTGGCATCCGAAGGATTCATCGCCTTTCAACACACCCCAGAAAGCAAAGGAATGCGAATGATTTTAAACAATGGAAATTTCTACGAATTTGTTCCTTTTAATAATGATAATTTTGACGCCGACGGAGAAATCAAGGACCATGCACAAACCTGTATGATTGATGCAGTCGAAGAGGGGAAGGATTATGCCTTGTTGATGTCCACCTGCTCGGGCGCTTGGCGTTATTTAATTGGTGATGTCGTGCGATTTATGGATAAAGATCTAGCAGAAATTACCATCACTGGACGTACCAAACATTTTTTGAGTTTGTGTGGCGAACATCTTTCGGTAGATAATATGAACAAAGCAATTCAGCTGGTTTCAGAAACTTTTTCCATCGAAATTAAAGAATTTGCAGTAGCAGGAATTCCTTATCAAACCATGTTTGCCCACGAATGGTGGATCGGAACGGACGATGCGGTAGATGCAACCTTGTTAAAAGAAAAATTAGACGCGAGTCTCCAATTAGTGAACGATGATTACAAAGTAGAACGAATCGCTGCCTTAAAAGAAGTGATTGTGCACGTTCTTCCAACGGACGTGTTTTATGCTTGGTTGGATAGCCGAGGAAAAAGTGGGTCGCAGAATAAATTCCCACGGGTGCTTAAAAATGAAACCTTGGCCAGTTGGAAGGATTTTGTTAATCAGGTAGATACATTGGTGCTTCAATAAATTCAAATTGCTTTCTTAAGCCGTTGGGTTTCTGTTTTTTGGTTGGATAAGGTCTAAAATTCGTTCGTCTTAACGGATTGGTTTGCGCCAGAAGCCACTATTTTTTTTAACTTTAACATTCAAGTTAAAACACCAGTTAAAATGAGCAACTACCACCTTCAAAATTTCGCCGATTATCTTGAATCGTATAAAAAATCAATCGATTCGCCTGAAGAGTTTTGGGCGGACATCGCGACAAATCATTTTATATGGCAAAAAAAGTGGGACCAGGTGCTCAATTGGGATTTTAAAAAACCAGAGATTAACTGGTTTATTGGGGCAAAATTAAATATCACCGAAAATTGTATCGATCGGCATTTGGCAGAAAATGGAAAAAAAACAGCGATTTTGTTCGAACCAAATGATCCCTCTGAGTCAAGTCAATCAATTACTTACGAAGAACTTGCAATACGAGTGAACCAAGTTGCCAAAGTATTGCGCGCCAAAGGAATTGAAAAGGGAGATCGGGTGTGTATTTATTTGCCCATGATTCCAGAACTCGCAATTTCAGTATTGGCTTGCGCACGAATCGGTGCAATTCATTCGGTGGTTTTTGCAGGATTTTCTGCCATGGCTTTGGCCTCACGAATTAACGATAGTTCTTGTAAAATGGTCATTACTTCAGACGGTTCGTTCCGGGGAACAAAAATCGTGGATTTAAAAGGAATTGTCGATGAAGCCTTGACACATACACCTTCAGTCCAATCCGTTTTGGTGGTGAAAAGAACAGGATCAGAAATTGGGTGGGTTGCCAAGCGCGATTTTTGGTTGCATACCCTAATCGAAACAGCTTCTGCCTCCTGCTTGCCAGCAATCATGGATGCAGAAGATCCTCTTTTTATCCTCTACACCTCAGGTTCAACGGGTCAGCCAAAAGGAATGGTGCATACAACCGCTGGTTATATGGTTTACACCGCTTATACATTTAAAAATGTTTTTCAATACCAAGGCAATGATATTTTTTGGTGCACCGCTGATATTGGTTGGATTACGGGTCATAGTTACGGGGTGTATGGACCGCTTTTGAATGGGGCAACCACCGTCATGTTTGAAGGAATTCCAAGTCACCCGGATTATTCACGTTTTTGGCAAATTATTGACAAACATAAAGTTACTCAATTTTATACAGCTCCCACTGCCATTCGCGCCTTGGCCAAAGAAGATCTTAGTTATGTTTTACCTTATCATTTGAAAAGCCTAAAAGTTTTAGGCACGGTAGGCGAACCAATAAATGACGAAGCTTGGTACTGGTATAATGATCACATCGGAAAAGGAAATTGCCCGATTGTAGATACGTGGTGGCAAACCGAAACAGGCGGAATTTTAATTTCCCCTTTGCCGGGCATTACGGAAACTATCCCTACTTATGCCACCTTGCCATTGCCAGGCGTTCAACCCGTTTTAATGAACGAACAAGGCGAGGAAATTAAAGAAATCCAAGCAGATGGACGTTTGTGTTTAAAATTCCCATGGCCTTCCATTGCCCGCACAATTTGGGGAAATCACGAAAGGTACCGCGAAACCTATTTCTCTACCTTTAATAATTTGTATTTCACTGGCGATGGTGCCTTGCGCGATCAAAATGGGAATTATCGAATTACGGGTCGGGTAGATGACATCATTATTGTTTCAGGTCACAATTTAGGGACTGCCCCAATTGAGGATGCGGTGAACGAACATCCTTTGGTGGCAGAATCGGCCATTGTTGGTTTTCCGCACGCGGTAAAAGGTTTCGCCTTGTACGGATTTATTACGCTAAAAGATGAAAACGCCAATCAAGAAGCCCTTTTTAACGAAATAAATCAATTCATAACCAATCAAATAGGCGCCATTGCCAAGTTAGATAAAATGCAATTTACCTCAGGTTTACCTAAAACCCGTTCAGGAAAAATCATGCGTCGTATTTTGCTTAAAATAGCTTGTAACGAACTCGATAGCCTAGGCGATATCACCACACTTTTAAATCCCGAGGTAGTCGAAGAAATCATTCAAAACCGCCTAACCTAGGAATTCTTTTTTGGTTTTTTAGGGCCTATTTCCGGCTTTTCGCTGTAGTCCCAGACATCCCAACTGAAACGTCGGGATCGTCAGGGAGCTGCCACTTCAATCCGGGGCATTTTTTTAATTTTCGTTTATTTTCAATTTGCATTTTTCGATTATGGGATACGGACTGTAGTCCGTATGTACGTGGTTTAATTGAAAATAAAATCTGCGAAAATCCGCGAAATCTGTGGGGAAATATTTGTCCGTATTCACGTGGTTTTACAACCCAAAAATTATAACGATGCCCGTTCCAATTCCTCTTTGATAAATTCGCGTTGTTGGTAAAAACTCCAACTATAATAATCCATTAAACGGATATTGGTGAAATAGAAATTCAGAATTTGATCTGCCGTAAACCCATGAATCGCCATGCCCATCGCGCCTTCTTGACAAACACCCACGCCGTGTCCAAAACCTTTCCCACTCAAAATCACCACATCCCCCACTTTTTTACACGAAAACCACGTCGATTTTAACCGAAAATGCGTGCGAATATCCCGCAATGGAATTCCCAATTGAGGATATTTATAAAATGCTTCTCGCGTAGGCTGCGAAAAATTATAAATCAAAGGCCCCAAAATCGAATCATTAATGGGATAACCAAATTCTTTAAAAAGATAATCGCGCCATTCCACGGCATCAATTTCTTTGGTCCATGTAGCTTGCGACGATCGGGTGCAAAAGGTATCTAACACACGTTTGCAATGAGGCACAATTTCATTCCAAACAAAATCCGCCTCGCTCGTTTGTCCACCACAATTCGCAAAGAAAAATCCTTCGGCTAAATTCAGGTCTTGTTTCAACATCACAATGCCCCGCGTGGCATCCACTGCTTCGGCAATTGTGGGGGTATAAATCAACATATTATGGTATGCTTGGCAATGAACTTGGTCACATAATTGAAACCCTTCTTTTTTATGTTTTCCCAAATGTCCTAGCACGTAGGTTCGGCTCAAAATTGCTTGAACTTTGTAATATTCAAGGTGTTTTCCACCGCCGCCTTCGCTTTCAATTACACCTCCCAAATAATTACTCATCTCCACCCGATTAATTACCTTAATCTCGGTGTCATTTTCAGGTGTAAGTATAAAATCATTCCGATATCGGCGTGTTTTTTTAGAAGTAGGGGCAAGGCATTGGATTTTGAGACAACTGTTTTCTGACATTTCTTTTACGGTAACGCTGTCATACGAACCAATCGTTTTATCCAATTTTACCACCTTAATTTGTGTGCCAACCCGCTTAAATAAAATCGATTGACCTTGCCAAAGGTTTGTCACCAAGGTAGTATCCCCATAAATTTCGTAATTGCCCGTATGGTACGAAATTTCTATCGTACCCAATTGGTAATCACGCATAATACCAATGTCTAATTCTTGCGCCCAAAGTTTGGGTACAATTAGTAGTAATAAGATATGCATGAGCATTTTCCCCATTACCCCTTTTGGTTTTTAATAATCAACGAAGCAATTTCATCCGACGCTTTTCCATCTCCCAACATTTGTTCCAATTGGTCGTAAGCATGCAACATTTCAATTCTTTTCGGGTTGGTTGAATCATGCAAAGGCAGTAATTCGGCATTAATTTTGGCAGGTGTCAGGTCACCCTGAATCAATTCTTTTACAATTTCTTTGTCCATAATCAAGTTGACCAACGAAATGTATTTTACCTTAATCAATCGCCGAGCAATAGCAATAGAAATCGGATTTCCTTTGTAACACACCACTTGAGGAACCTTAAAAAGAGCTGTTTCCAAGGTAGCCGTTCCCGAAGTCACCATTCCAAGATGGGCATGGTTTAAAAGGTCGTAAGTCCGATTTGGTATCACCTTAATCGGCAGTCCATTCGCAAGGTCAAGGTAGAGTTTTTCAGGAATATTAGGCGCGCCAGCAATCAAAATTTCCATGTCCTTAAAAGCTTGCGATGCCGTCAACATAATTGGCAATTTCGCTTTAATCTCTTGCAAACGACTTCCGGGCAAAAGCGCCAAAATCGGGCGATTGCTCAAATGGAAATTTTCTCTAAAAGCTGCTTCGCTAATGGCGGTTGCTTTAAACTTTTGAATGGCGTCCACCAAGGGATGTCCCACATAATGCACTTCCATATCAAACCGCTGATAAAAAGCCTTTTCGAAAGGTAAAATACAGTACATGTGGTCCACAACCCGTTTAATTTTGTGGATTCTATTTTGTTTCCAAGCCCAAATTTGTGGCGATACATAATAATGAACCCGAATTCCGTGTTTTTTGGCAAATTCGGCAATTCTCAAATTAAAACCCGGGTAATCCACCAAAATAATGGCGTCCGGTTGGTAGGATAAAATATCGTTTTTACAAAAAGAAATATTGTTCAAAATTGTTCGGAGATTGGCAACAACCTCCACAAACCCCATAAACGCAAGGTCGCGAATATGCTTGACAGGCTTGCCAGCTATTTCTTGCATTCGATCACCTCCCCAAAATCTAAATTCAGCCAAAGAATCTTTCGATTTTAAGGCTTGGAGCAAATTACTTCCATGTAAATCGCCAGATGCTTCCCCTGCTATGATATAATATTTCAATTTACTCGTTTTTAGTTCAAAAATCGACCTGTTTATGAGGGTTTTACACCCAAAAACAATCAACTTAAATTAATCTACAAAAATACGACAAATTGGCCGCTAGACAGCCGCTTTAAATTTTTGAATTAACAAAAAGTTGTGAATACAGGGGAATATTTCGGAATTAATCCTTAATTTTCGTACAAATTTGTAACATGAAGTATCTGTTTTTTATAGGTTTTCTTTTTACCACTTTTCAAGGTTTGACACAAGACAGGCAAATTGACCAATTGGAAGTGCTTTACGATCAGGGGTATTACCTGAAGGTTTTACGAAAATCAACAAAGTTAATCGCAGATCCAGCTTACGATTATAGTGGCATGCCTTCATTTTATCGGTCGTTGGCTTTATTTCGATTGGCAAAAGATGAGGTTTGGTTTAAACGACACAACAATGCCATCGAAGAGGCGATTTCATCGTACCGCATTTTTTTAGAAAACGAACGAATCAATGATTATTTGTTGGCGCATTACCAAGAAATTGGAAGTTTAAAAACCTACCTCACCGATTTAGAAACCAGGTTTCGAAAAGCAAATTTAAATGGATCAGCCGACGATATTAAAGCCTTTCGCTTAAATGAACTTAAAGGAATCAAAGCCCGTCCCGATTTAATTCACGACAAACGCAGCAATGGAGGAGATGATATTTTTGTGGATGTTCCAGATGAAAATCCAACCGAAAAGCCAGACAAAAAAGATGACAAAGAAGACGAAAGCAACGCAGGGTTAAGTTTTAGAGAAAAAATGGTGATTTATGCCAAATCTTTGGTAGGTACCAAATATAAATGGTCAGGAACAGAGCCAGATGGATTTGATTGTTCGGGCTTTGTCAGCCATGTTCACCGACGTTTTGGGATTATCATTCCGCGTTCGTCGCCAGATATGTTAGCGGAGGCAAAAAAGGTAAATTTAGCCGATGCGTTTACAGGCGATTTGGTGTTTTTCGCTTCAGGTTCAACCATTTCACATGTCGGCTTGGTGATCAATACCAAAGGAAGCGGTTTAGTGATGGTGCATTCTTCTACCAGTCAAGGGGTGATTATTACCGAAATTGAAAAGTCTTCGTATTGGCAAACACGACTGAAAGCAGCGGGAACGTTTATTTAGAACCTTCCATCCGCACAATCCGCGATCGCAAATAAAAATCGACGGAAAGAAAAAGGACAATGACGCCCAATCCAATTAATGGCATGGTACCAATTTTTATCAAATAGTCCAATTTTGAGGCAGGTACTAATTGAAAGGACTCCGCATCAGCTCCGTTCAAAGCTGTTAAAATAATCATCACCACAAAATAGCTAAGAATCGCCCACCATCCTTTTTTTGAAATCAAGGGAGCGCTCTGGAGTGGTTTTTTTGTCTGCACCTCTTCCATGATTTTTTCCGTAAAACTGACCGAAAGACGAACATCTTCCACCTCTTTTTTGAGCAATGAACTGAATTCTTTATCAAGTGGATCCATAGAATTATGCATTAAATTTCTAATAAAATATTCGCTTTATTTTTCAAAAGCACGTTTAAAATCTCATTCAATTTTTTTCGTGTTCGGTGGACAATTACTTTGGTATTACTCAACGACTGCCCTGTAATTTGTGCCACTTCCTCCATCGAATTTTCATCAAAGTAGTACAACGAAATTGTCCCTCTTTCAACAGGAGTCAAATAGGTAAAAGCAAGATCGAGGTAATACTTACGTTCCTCTTCCACTAATTCCATAAAAATCGAATGATCTTCACCATTCGTTTCAGAGGTTTTTAAAGATTCGGTGCGCAAGCGTTTCCGTTTCCGTAAAAAATTAATCGACGAAAAATAAGCGATTTTAAAAAGCCAAGTCGAAAATTTAGCTTCCCCTCGAAACGATTTTAATTGTTGAAAAGCCTTCACAAACGTATCTTGCGCCACCTCTTCCGCGTCCTCTTGGTTTTTCAACATTTTAAGGCAAAGAGAAAACACGAGGTGTCTATATTGATTTACCAACACCGCATACTTTTGCCGATCACCGGTTAAGATGTCAGCAATAAGCGATTGAATTTCAAGCTCTGTCACAAGTAACTAATCTTCGCTCGATGAATTATTCTTCTTTTTTTCCAAGAGATGCGCTAAGATCAGCGAGATTCCTCCAAAAAGAAAGGAAAAAACCACAGCCGCTGGCGCCGCTTCAAGACCAAATAAGTGATGCGTTAAATTCCCCACCAAAATTCCTATCGGCACAAAAACGAAAAACAAGCCCCCCTTCCAATTCGAATCTTTTTTCTTTCGGG
>JADZFJ010000470.1 GCA_020849935.1 Crocinitomix sp.
ACAAATTTCGTGAATACGTTCAAATTAAGCTAAAATCCACCTTAATTGCTGGGCGAGACTATAAAATCGTGGTCTATATCAGTTGTGCAGATAAACGTGGTCTCAGCACCGTTGACGAATTTAACATGCTGTTTTCATCACAATCTTTTAAGGTGCCGAATAATGAAGATTTATTAATTGTTCCAAAAGTTAAGTTTATTGGCACGTTTAATAATACAGAAGAATGGATCGAACTTTCCGCCGTTTATACCGCCACTGGAACCGAAAGTTATATAACCTTTGGATCATTCAGTTATGTAGAAAATGGAATAAAACATGGACAAATCACTGGCGTTTCGAACTATGCCCATTATTTTATTGATGATGTATCCCTAACCTTGATGGAGCAGGCTGAAAATGAGGAAAAGAATCTTGCCGAACCAGAAAAACACGCCCCTGAGGCTTTGCCAAACTATAGCGCGAATCAAACCTATGTTTTTGACAAATTACTTTTTGAATCGGGCAAATCGGTCTTACTCGACACCAATTATCCCGATTTAGATGCGCTCGTTCACTATCTAAAAACGCACAACGAACTTAAAATAAAGATTACAGGACACACCGATAATGTTGGCAGTGCATCCTTCAATAAAAAACTGTCTTATGATCGCGCAAATGCAGTAAAATTATACCTGATTGAGAAAGGAATAAGTGAAAACACGATTTCAGTTGAAGGAAAAGGCGATACTGAACCACGCATGTCGAACGAGACTGAAGAAGGCCGAAAAATAAACCGAAGGGTGGAAATTATGATCTTGCAGTGAAAAGATTAAATGCGTGTAAAAAGAAATAGTTAGAACGAAAAGAAAGAAGTGGAAGTGATACAAATTGAACCTAATTTTTAGACAAGTCGACATGCCAAAACCTCATCTAAATCTATTTAAATTCGACGAAAGTTATGCCTCCGAGTGGAACACATTTATCGATCTTTTCCCGAAAGACGAAGAATTGGACCAGTTCGCCATGCACGCCGAGGAGTTCGTGATGCACGCGGAACAGTTTGCCATATAAGCGGAGGAGTTCGCCATGCACGCGGAACAGTTCGGCTTGCACCCGGAACAGTTCGCCATGCACGCGGACCAGTTCGCCAACCACGCCGAGGAGTTCGTGATGCACACGGAACAGTTCGCCATATAAGCGGAGGAGTTCGGCTTACACGCGGAACAGTTCGGCTTGCACCCGGAACAGTTCGCCATCCACGCGGAACAGTTCGGCTTGCACGCCGAGGAGTTCGTGATGCACCCCGAGAAGGTCATGGAGCATGCCGAGGAGTTTGCAGATTCCAAAAGGAGTTCGCGGTGTACCCCGAGAAGGTCATGGAGTATGCCGAGAAGGTCGTGGAGCATCACGAGAAGCCGTGTCAGTCCACTGACTGATTCGCGGTGCACCACGAGACAGTCATGGAGCATGCCGAGGAGTTTGCGGATTCCAAAAGGAGTTCACCGTGCGCCACGAGGAGTTCACCGAGATCCACGAACAGTTCACGGAGTACCAAGAGAAGGTCAAGAAGTATGCCGAGAAGGTCGTGGAGCACCCCGAGTAGCCGTGTCAGTCCACTGACTGATTCGCGGAGCATGCCGAGAAGGTCATGGAGAAACGCAACCGATAAATGGAATACAATCAGGAATTCGGAGTGTAACAGAAATTAAACGCTGATCTAATTGATTCTAAAAACAGGTTTTTAGGACAAGACATTTACTAAGCTCGCGCTTTGGTGGTTGATCCCCAACTAGTTGGGGATCGAAACCAGCAATAGCGCTGAGTGGTCAGTATATCAGCGAAATTCTGAACCGATATTGAACCGCAATGAGTGTGTTTCAACCGAAGGCATTTGCAAAACCGACCACTAAAATTTTGAATTAAAGGCAGTATCATTAGCATTGGCAGAAGAACCTATTCCTGCCATCCGCTTTAGTTGGCGGAGCAGAAACCGTTTCAGCTGTCCGTCCCCCATGTTTTCCTAAAGTCAAAATGGCTTCCGGCGCTTCAATTGTTTTCTGTTACGCCAAGCTGCCGCTCCTGTCAGGGGTATTGCTTTCTCGAAAATTCATCGTGCATTTGCAAAACCGATCACTAAAATTTTAAATAATAGCCCTTGAGGTTTGCCACATGCCGCTGCCGCGCGAAACGAAGTTCAGCAACGCTAATCCCTTCGCGTGGCTATTGAAATAAAAGCATTAAATAAGAATAAATCAAATTCAAATAAATTGCAACTTCTTTATGATTTAAAATCCTTCACCCACACGAAAGGATTGACTTCGTCGAATTTCATTTCGTGCGGTAGCGGGGCCATAAGCACCTTGTTACCAGAAGCTGTTTTTTGGAAAATTGAAAACCGATGAAACAAATTATTAACTTCGTCAAAGAATAAGTAGGTGGCAATTTGGCAAATCAAAATCAGTAAAACAAATAAAATTAAATACAAGATTATGGCAACAATGTATAATATTACAATCAAAGAAATTAATAAGAATGAACTAACAACAGAAGTTACTTTCATTCATCCAGATGCAGGAGAAATGATTGGAAGTAAAGATTTTGCTTTACAAATTATATGCTATACCTCAATTGACTTAAATTGGAAAGAATTAGTTACTTCCAAGGAGGAATGGAAAAATTTAATTGAAAATCATCCCCAAAAAGATAAGCTTGCTGAATTGAATGGATATTTATTTGGAAAAAGAATCTATATAGAGGAAGAGGAGTATAAAAGTATATCAATTGAAAATAATGATGAATTAAAAAGAAATTTAGAAAGAAAGTATCAAACGCGATTTGATAGTTTTGGAGCTGAAAATGGAGCCTATTATATTCTAAGTAAAATGAATGTAGCTGATTTTACTGACGAAGAAGAATCTATAATTCTTAATGAACCTCAAGTAACAGATTCAGGTTCGAATACAAAAATTTTAAAATTCAGTGTAAGCGATGCGAGTCTATTAGCTCATATTAAATCAGGAATGAGTTACGATACAGCTGCATTCAGCATTGTAGATTATTATTTTTAATTAGAAATAAATAAAAAACTGCCATCGGTGAAATTTTGAACCGATATTGGACCGGAATGAGTGTGATTCTGCCTAAATCATTAGTGTTGGCAGATGAACCTATTCCTGCCATCCGCTATAGTCCCGACAATCCTATCTCTTAGCTTTAATAGGTTAAATTCAAATTGTCATAGATAGGTTTCGTCGGGAGCTGCCGCTCCTGTCAGGGGTATTGCATTTTGTGGAAATTCATCGTGCATTTGCCAAACCAACCACTAAAATTTAAAACAATATCTTTGAGGTTTACCATAAACACCACACTAAAAACCCAAAACAGGTAGTTGCCCCCTTTTTAAACCAACTTAAAAACTAGGTATTTATACTGTTTTTTACTAAAATTAAATGACTTACCTTGTGCGCGGATTTTGATGAGAGGATTTCATTAATTAAAAATAAATTTGGTCGGAATGTTTTCGTAATTAATGTTATCTTAGGTAAAACACAACTACTAAGTACAAATAGATAATAATAGCTGAACATCTGAATTTTAAGAAAGAGATTTAAAAAGCAAAAAAAAAGTTTTACTTCGGTAATAAATGAGTTCGGGGTCATTTTTGGGCGACAGTGCAAACAATGAAGATAGTAACAAACAAAGACAAAAATTCGTAAATTTGAAGTATGGAAAAAAAGCCACTTTATACCATCGGACACGGTAACAGAAAGCCAGAGTATTTTCTTGCTTTGCTGAGAGACTTTGGCATAGAATATCTAATTGACGTTCGTTCCCAACCGTATTCAAAATTTAATCCTCAATTCAACCAAAACGACTTAAAATTTTTTTTGGAGCGAAACGGCATTAAGTATGTTTTTATGGGTGACACAATCGGTGGTAGACCAAAAGATACTTCTTGTTACGACAATGAAGGTAAGGTTGACTATGAAGCTGTAAAAACGAAAGAGTTCTTTCTTAATGGCATTGACAGACTTAAAACTGCATATAATAAAGATATCAATGTAGTAATAATGTGTAGCGAAAGTAAACCTTGCGATTGCCACAGGAGTAAATTAATCGGCAAGGTTTTAATTACAGACAACATTCATCTAAAACACATTGATGAAAAAGGAAAACTTAAGGACCAATCAACAGTAATAAATGAATTAAATAAAGGGCTTTCAGAATATGACTTATTTGGAAATCCAATTAACGCAACATCAAGAAGGGCTTATTTATAATTTATGGAATTTTTTACTATCGGAGTATACAACTCTACTGAAAAAGAGTTTTTTGAAAAACTAACTCAAAACAATATTGACACATTTTGCGACATCAGACAACGAAGAGGCGTTAGAGGTTCAAAATATTCATTCGTGAATAGCAACAGGCTTCAACAAAGACTTAATGATTTGGAGATAAAATACGGCTACGTTCCTGACTTAGCGCCGACAACCGAAATTAGAGAGCTTCAAAAAGAAATTGATGCAGAAAAAGGAGAGCTTAAAAGGGAAAGACAAGAATTAGGTAGACTATTCGTAATTGAATACAAAAACAGAATTCTTAAAAATTTCGACTTTGAAAAATTCGTTGATAACCTTGACCAAATTGGAGCAAGTAGAATTGCATTGTTTTGTGTAGAAGAACATCCCGAAGCCTGTCATCGTTCAATTGTAACGGAAAAATTGATGAAGAATTTTAACTATAAAATCACTCACTTGTAGAATGGAAGTACTAATAATTTCTAAGACACATATGTCAAATGCGGCTTGTGTTGGCGGACTTCTGCTGGAATATAATGCAAATATTCGTTTATTAAGTCCTGGAAATAGAAATCAACCGGAAGATACTGAAATGGAAATCGGTGAAATATGGGATTGTAGATTTGTAAAACGTGACCCAATTGAAGAGCCTCATTTAGAAGATAGAATTATTTTGAGTAAAAAACATATTAAGACAATATCAAATATTGATAAATTAATACGTGAAAGAAACCTAATTGATTGGAAAGGTTCACCTAAAAAACTGTTTAATGGACTAATTGGGTTTGACGACCAAGGAAGAGGATATATTGACGAAGATCAAGAAATTCCTGAAATGAGTGTTGGCTTTTGGGAAACAGATACAGAATTGATAAAAAGTACTGACAATTATGGAAAAGTAAGGTACACGTATGAGGGAAATAAATCTTATTCGTTACCATATGTTGGGTATGCTAAATCAGTTAATAGAATTTCAAAAGGCACGATTTGTAGGGTATCATTGACAAGAGTTTTCAAAGGAAAATATTGGTTACAACTTTCAGGATGGTATTAGAAAAACTAACACGCAACAACACC
>JADZFJ010000471.1 GCA_020849935.1 Crocinitomix sp.
ACCGGCAATCATCGGATCGCCAACAAAGGGCACCCATGATAGAAGTCCTAAAAAACTACCATACCGAGAAAGTCTTTTTTCCCAACCTAGAATTTTTTCTTCGTTTAGCTTAAATCGTTTTTTTAAGCGTTCTGAATTACTTTTAAACCCAATGTAATAATTGGTCAATCCTCCCAAAAAATTACCAACAGTGGCCACCAAAAGTATTGCCCAAAAATGATTGTTTAGTTCGTAAAACCCAATCACCAAGGCCTCGGAAGGAAAGGGAATTAAGGTAGAGGACACAAAAGTGCCAATAAACAAACCTAAATATCCCCAATCTATTAACATCCTACAAAAAAAAAATCAGACAAGGAATTACCTAGGCGTATTGAAGTTATTTTTAAGCATCAGCCTAAAGGCCAAAAGCTGCTTTTACTTTATCGATATAATCTAATTTTTCCCAAGTAAAAGTTTCTACCTCCACCGAAGCTGTATTACCAGCATTTTTGAAAGTAATTGTTTTGGTTTCTGGTGTTCTACCCATGTGACCATAAGCAGCAGTTTCTGAATAAATAGGTGCACGCAATTTTAATCTTTTTTCGATTGCTGCTGGACGCATATCAAAAATTTCACCTACAATTTTTGCAATTTCACCATCGGTTTTGTTGACCTTACTTGTGCGGTAAGTGTCAATAAAAATTCCCATTGGCTCAACGACTCCAATTGCATATGATACTTGTACCAACACCTCGTCAGCAACACCAGCAGCTACTAAATTTTTTGCTATGTGTCTAGTTGCATAAGCCGCAGAACGGTCAACTTTAGAAGGATCTTTTCCTGAGAAAGCTCCACCACCGTGAGCACCTTTTCCACCATAAGTATCTACGATAATTTTACGACCTGTTAAACCTGTATCACCGTGTGGTCCTCCAATTACGAATTTTCCAGTTGGGTTGATGTGATATTTAATTTGATCGTTGAACAAAGCTTGTAATTGTGGATTTAATTTCGCCTTTACACGTGGTATTAAGATATTAATCATGTCTGATTTAATCTTCGCCAACATTTCTTCGTCATTTTGCGAAAAATCATCGTGTTGTGTAGATACTACAATCGCTTCGATTCGTTGTGGTTTATTATCGTCTGAATATTCGATGGTTACTTGCGATTTTGCATCGGGACGTAAATATTTAATTTCATTTTCTTCGCGACGTAAAGCTGCTAATTCTTGCAAAATGCTGTGCGATAAAGCGAGTGCCAATGGCATATAGTTTTCAGTTTCGATGGTTGCGTATCCAAACATCATTCCTTGATCACCTGCGCCTTGTTCCATTGGATCTGCACGATCAACACCACGGTTAATGTCTTCTGATTGTTCGTGAATAGCAGAAATTACCGCACATGATTTAGCATCAAATTGATATTCTGATTTAGTATAACCAATTTTAGCAATGGTATCTCTTGCAATTTGTTGTACGTCTAAATAAGCTTTAGATTTAACCTCGCCAGCTAATGTCACCAAGCCAGTAGTTACAAGCGTTTCGCAGGCAACTTTTGATTGAGGGTCAAAAGCCATAAAATGATCGATCAAAGCATCGGAAATTTGATCCGCAACTTTATCTGGGTGTCCTTCTGAAACCGATTCAGATGTAAATAAATATGACATAATTTAAGAATTTCTGTTTTTAAATAAAGGGCAAAAATAGTCAATTTGATAAATAACAAGGCAAAGAATTGGAATTAATCCACCTGAATTTCAAATCAAAAAATATAAACCTTACTTAATTGGACGATTCAGAAAACTGCATATTGTCAATTAACCGAACATTTCCATAAAAAACGACGATACAAACCGTACAATTATCGTTAATTTCAGCGACACGGGTTAAATTTTCATTTTCGACAATTTCAACATACTCCACCACCATTTCTGTTTGTCCCTCAAAAAATGTTGTGATGTATTTTTTTACGGCGTTCGCCTCTTTTATTTCTTTCGATTTTTGGATTCCTGCTTTTAATGCTTTTGAAATTAATCCAGCGTCTGTTCGTTGTTCTTCGGTTAAAAGTGCATTGCGCGAACTTAAGGCTAACCCATTTTTTGCGCGGGCAATGGGTGAAGCTATAATTTCAATTGGAAGGTTTCGAATTTTCGTCATTTTTCGAATTATTGCCAATTGTTGAAAATCTTTTAAGCCAAAAAAAGCTTTATTTGGAGAAATTAATTCAAAAAATCGTTCGACCACCATACAAACGCCATTAAAATGACCAGGTCTAAAAGCACCTTCCATGCCCTGATCCAATCCTTGTAAATCGATCGAATAAGCAGGAATTCCATTGGGATAAATAACCTCAAAACTGGGTAAAAAAAGCAGGTCACAATTAGCTTCTTCCAGCAGTTTTTGATCGGCCTCAACAGTGCGATGATACACCTTTAAATCGTTGGCATTATTGAATTGGCTGGGGTTTACGAAGATACTACACACCACAAAATCGCATACATTTTGTGCTTGTTTGATGAGGCTAATATGACCGGAATGGAGCG
>JADZFJ010000472.1 GCA_020849935.1 Crocinitomix sp.
AACGTTACCGTGTAAAACAATGCTTTTATAATTTTGAAGGAAAATTCTTGGATATACCTAGTAGCACATATCCACTGAATAAAATGACACGTACCTATTTGTTTGATGGAGACAAATTAGTTGGATCCATGTTTGACTGGCATAAATTCGAAAACTCGGGAGACACTTCATTACGGATGCAAGAAGATGGTAATTTTGTTCTTTATGACATCAATGAGAAAGTTATTTCGGCCACTGATACGCATGATAATCCAAAAAACACATTTTTACACCTAACAAATGCTGGAAAATTGGTGCTCATTTCAAACGACACTAAAAAAATAACGAAAACAATTGACATTAAAAATGCTGGATCAAATCGTCTGGATGGCGGTCAAGAAATGCGCGTAGGAAATATTCGAATTTCTAACAACGGGAAGTACATCCTAAAATTTTGTTATCCCAACTATTTGTCAAGCGGTACACCCCGCATGAATCTTCTGTTAAGTAATGGGAAAACGTACAAATCTGTATTCAAAGATAATAGTTGGGGATATCATGACCGAGAAAATCTAAAATATTATGTGCGGCTTCATGGTGGTACTTTGCGGATTACATCATGGGAATATAATAAAGTAATCATCGGCGCAAATGAAACCATCATTTTCGATCATCGCACTTTAAGTGGGGATTTTGAAGGCACAAACACCTACCTTGAACTAAGTAATGACGGAAAACTCAATGTGCATCGTATTGGAAGTGATCAACTTTTAGGGACATTGTTTGATTTTCATGGTTAAATTAAGGGGGAATTATTAAAAACGATAGCCGAATTAATTATTCTACCAACCATTCTTAAAGACATTTAAGATACTCCGAATAAGATAACTTTGGCAAAATAACTTCTATTTTGCCAAAGTTATATCTTTTGCTTCCGTCCAAAAACTCACCTCTCGCATGAATTTTTGACTCAAGAAATTTCAATCTGTAACGTAATTCAGCCAACTTGCTTATAAGAATACACTCCTAAAAAACTAGTATTCCATGAAAGCAATTTTTCTAATTACTTTAAGCGTCAATGCTTTACAAGTTGGATCGAATTCAATTTCGACCGCCGAACGTTACGAAACAGCCACGCAGTATTGCAATTCTATTTCCACCGAATTTGATGCCATCGCGCAGCAATACGGTCTCGCCACGAACGAAGTGATCCCGATCATTTTTCCCGAATGTTTGCGGTATGATGAATTGTCCGATCAGGTTGAAACGACCACCCTCTCCTATTTTTATACCTTGTACGGAAGCGAAGGTGCAAACTTTTCTGTCGGCCATTTTCAAATGAAACCCAAATTTATCGAAGATTTGGAAGCGAATTTGGCGCAATCAACTTTATCCGAGTCCCAAATCGAGTTTTTCAACTATTCGGTGAATGACAGTAAGGAAATTCGAGCAGAACGCATCCGAAGAATGATGACACAAGATTGGCAAATTCATTACCTCTGTGTCTTTTATAAAATCATGGAACAAAAAACTAGGTCTAAAAATTGGGATTCTCCTACCGAAAAAATTTCCCATTTTGCGGCCGCTTATAATTATGGTTTCGATGCATCAATTGAGCAAATAAACTCTTGGGAATCAAAAGCCAAATTTCCGTATGGAAAAGACGGTCAGCCAGCGCCGTACGCAGAAATCGCAAGTGAATTTTACCTAAAACTTACTTCCCATGAAAACTAATTTAATCACCATCGCGCTGCTCTTCTTGATTCAATCTATCAGCGCACAACACACCATCACTGTTCGTCCACAACATCAAAAGGAGCATATTTATACCTTACGGGAAGGTGAATATATTACACGAAACGAATCGCACCTCCTTCTTTCCCTTATGGGGTGTGATTATGAAATTTTAACGCGACTTAATGAAGACCATTATCTGATTAATCGATCCGGACGAACCAAAACGGATCGAAGTCTTCATATACCTTACGTGTATAAAAATTGGCGAATCACCGTAAATGGAGATAATTTTATGGTACAAAGTCGAAATTCAGACAAAAAATATGGTCCCATAAAAAACGTTTACCCTTACTACGACTATGATAAACCATCTAATCGTACGTTTACAACGCATACCACCACCAGCGATTTGTTTGCGTTTCAATATTCTGAGCCTATTGTTGCGACGATAAATGGTGTAGAAACAACAAAATATAATTATTATGTTGTGCGACCCGGAGAATCACCACGTGGGCCTTACAATTCGATTCGCATTTACGAAGCTACGCGCGAATCGCTGGTTTATACCTTTGAAACCGAAAAAGGTAAGTTTCTTTCAGAAAATTCAGTCATCAAAGGACCTTACCAAGAAATAGAATACACGCCTGCTCACGATTTCGGTAATTCAGGTACAAAGAGCCTCTCGTACTTTTTCTACAAGACTAATTTGACATGGAAGTACGACCATCCTAGTTTTTCGAACTATAGTTTTAGTGATCGACCCCAATTAACTTTTTCCTCAAATTCATATCTGTTGACTGCTCAAGTTATTGAAAAAGGAAATGTTACTTATCAATTAAAGCCAAATGGCGAATTGATCGAACACAGTGCAACTTCCTTTCAAGACATTAATCATAACGGGGATGCCCTGTCTTTTAAAGCGATGGATTCCCTGAACGGTGAGAGTCAGCCGTTGCGGTACCTTGTTCGTTTTAAAGGAAAAGATCTTGGTGTTTTTGGTTTGAGAAAAGACATTTCGTGGATGAAACACGGAAAAGAATGCGATTTTTTCACCAGTGCTCTCGTACCAATTGATTCGGCTACTGGCGCACTCAGCCAATTTCAAGTTTGTTTTTTTAGTCCGAGTATAGGCTTGACAAGTCCAATTTCCATTAAAGCACAAGACCGGATTTATTTCTTTGATAATAATTATGGTCAACTGTCCGTATCGGATTCGAGTTTTACCTTGAATGGAAATCTTAAGTACGAAAATGTCATCCGAGCAAATTTTAATGATTATCCACAAAATTGGTGGTTGACCTATTTAGAAAATGGTTTTAAACGCCGTTATAAAAATGGAAAACCATACCATGGCATGGAAGCCCCCGACCAAATTGTCATGAAACAAAGTAAAGATCAACCGTTCGACGTCATCGAGGTGAACAACGAATACTTTATCAAACCTGCAAATACCACTAAACTCTTAGGGCCTGTAGATCAATATAGTTCGTATGCTGTTGCCAATGACATGACCACTTACGCTGAATGCCAATCGGGTAGCCATGCTATTTTGATTCAAAACAAAGCCATTTCAGAAGGATTTAATTTGATTTATAATCCAAAATTAGACGCTTTCCATTGGTTAAGAATTACCGAAGACAAAAAAATTTATTTACATACTTACGAATTAAACTGATTCCCATGAAACTAAAAATCGTTTTTCCCATTTTGACACTCGTCTTTATCACACTCAGCTGTCAAACAATTGAAAATAAAGTAAATATAACCTGTATAAATCCACCTTTTGAAGGTATTAATGTGCCTTTAACATCCTATCAAATCAATCCAACGGTTGACAATGAAATCAACACGGAAGACGGAACACGGATTCGGATTCCTGCCAATATTTTAACCGATAAGTTAGGAAATCTTATCACAAGTCCGGTTGAGCTAGCTTACCGACCTTTTCATACAACAGCAGAAATTATTGCAAGTGGAATTCCAATGCAATATGATTCGTTGGGTCAAAAATTCGATTTTGTTTCGGCAGGAATGTTCGAATTGCAGGCTAAATCAAACGGAAACGAAGTATTTATTAAAGGCGGCGGAAAAATTCAAATAGATTTTGCTTCATATACCAACGAAGCAGGCTTTAATGTCTATACGCTCAATGAAGAAACTGGCGCTTGGAGCTTTATCGAGCCAAATGTAGCGACTGAAAACGAACGTAAAACCGAAAATTTTCAAGCGTTTAAAGATGAATTTATCATCGATTTAAACCTCGATTACAGCAATTATCCAGAACTTGAAATTTTTGATCAATTGGATTGGGTGTATGCGGGTGAAAATGAAGCCGAAAATCCTTCAAATAATTTGTGGATTTTTGACGAGAAATGGCGGACAATTTCGATTGAGCGCACGGATGCATCACAAGCCATTTATACCATTCACCTCGGAAGTAAAAATAAAAAACATGATTTGATCGTTTCCCCCTACCTACTCGGTGATGAAACTGCTTTTTTGTCCGAACTTGACCAAGGCATTTTAAAGTACAATACCACCGTAAAATCAATTAAGGACGAGGAATTAAAAATTCAATTACAAGCCGATTTTGAACGAAGTTTTGCCATCACCAATTTTGGAATCACAAACATAGATAAAATCAATCGACTTATCACCCAAGGTGAAGTTTTTGCAACCAATGCCACCTTTGCGTTAAACGAT
>JADZFJ010000473.1 GCA_020849935.1 Crocinitomix sp.
CCAAATAGAGAGACCTTGAATGAGTTGCCTGCGCGCGTGGCCTACCCTCAATCGCATGTCAAAATTGGACATTACGGTAAAAACGTGGAAAAACTGATCGAAAAGGCTTGTCAAATGACAGATCCGAAAGAGAAGGAAGCCCTTTCGCATACCATCGCAAGTATGATGAAACAGTTTTACCTTACCTTCAATTCAACTTCGATCGAAGATGATATGGTATTGGATCATTTAAATAAATTATCAAATGGTCGGATTGTTTTAGATGATGTTTCATTTTTACCTTCTACTTCCTCCATTTTAAAGACGAATACAACTGCGGTTAGTTCAACCAATCCAATTAACAAAAAATCCAATAAAAACCGCAATAAAAATAACGGTCAAAATCAGAATCAAAACCGCAATAAAAATAACAACAACAATAATAACCGCAAAAGATACTAAGCGATAATGGGTGCATTTGAAATTCATGGCGGAAAGCCTTTAAAAGGAGAATTAATTCCTCAAGGTGCAAAAAACGAAGCACTTCAAGTATTATGTGCGGTTTTAATGACCAGTGAAAAGGTTACCATCAGTAATCTTCCGGACATTATTGACGTGAATAAGCTCATTAACTTGCTGCAAGCAATGGGAGTGAGGGTAGAGAAAGTGGAAAGAGGCACCTATAATTTTAAGGCATCTGACATCGATTTGGAGTACCTAAAATCAGAGGATTATAACAAAAGAGCTGCTGATTTAAGAGGTTCGATTATGGTTATTGGTCCATTATTGGCTCGATTTGGTGTAGCGTATATGCCAAAACCAGGAGGGGATAAAATTGGGAGAAGAAGATTAGACACACATTTTGAAGGATTTATTCAACTAGGGGCGAAATTTAATTACGATCCTAAAAATTATTTTTATGCCGTTGAGGGCGATAAACTTGCGGGTACCTACATTCATTTGGACGAAGCATCCGTAACAGGGACAGCAAACGTATTAATGGCTGCTGTTCAAGCAAAAGGCGAAACAACTATTTACAATGCAGCCTGCGAACCATATTTGCAACAATTGTGTAAAATGTTGAATAATATGGGAGCTAAAATTACAGGAATTGGCTCGAACATGTTAAAAATTAAAGGTGTAAAATCTTTGGGAGGATGTTATCACCGCATTTTGCCTGACATGATTGAAATCGGCTCATTTATCGGACTTGCCGCAATGACCCGCTCTGAAATTCGCATAAAGGATGTTAGTTATCCAGATTTGGGAATTATTCCCAATGTCTTCAGAAAATTGGGAATTCATATTGATTTGATTGGGGATGATTTATACATTCCCGCACAAGATTCATATACGATTGATACCTTTATTGACGGCTCAATTTTAACCGTTGCTGATGCGCCCTGGCCAGGCTTTACTCCCGATTTGTTGAGTATTGTATTAGTCACTGCGACTCAAGCAAAAGGGTCGGTTTTGGTGCATCAAAAGATGTTTGAATCCCGTTTGTTTTTTACGGATAAATTGATTGAAATGGGGGCGCAGATTATTTTATGCGATCCACATCGTGCGGCAGTGATTGGCTTAAATCATGCCAATGCTTTGCGTGGAATAAACATGACTTCGCCAGATATTCGTGCGGGGGTATCTTTGTTAATTGCTGCCTTGTCTGCAGAAGGAAAAAGTACGATTCACAACATCGAACAAATTGATCGTGGGTATGAAAATATCGACGTTCGGTTGAATAATCTTGGGGCGGATATCCGCCGAATTGGGTAATAATTTAGTTCGAATTTCTAAAAGCTGGTACACCAATTTTAAGTCCGAAAATTGGAGTTGGATACGTCATGTCATGGCCGTCTTGCAGATTCCACATCCCACCTTCACGCATCATATCACCCCCTTCAACCATGGTTGACCATGTTTTTACGGAATTGTTGCGAATACTGATTCCCGTGTATAAATCAATCCACACATTCGTTCCTCTGAATTTTTTTTGAATCCCAATTTTAAAATCAATGAAAGTGCTAAAACGGTGCATCCACATGTCCTTTGTTTGAAAATAAGTATAATTTAAGTTTCCATTTTGGTCTTGCGTACGTTCCATGCCAAACGAAAACTCATCTCGAATAAATAGGTGCTTAAATGAAATGCCCATGGCAAAATAGCCAGCTCTACGCTCTGAACGGTAATAACGCGCTTCGATCCTTGAACGGTACCCAAACATGTAGTCATACGAGTTGGCATCCGACATAAATTGCATAAAATCGGGATAATAGGAAAGCCCACCTTGCAATGAATAGTTTTTCTTCATGCTTACCTCCAAATCTGCTCCCAAATTTGGGGAATATGAAAGCACGTCAAGTGGCGAAAATTTTAAGATTTTATCGGCATTGCTCAACGACCAAGGTTCATTTTTTACGCTCAAATCACTCTCATTTTGTGCGAATAAGCCCTGAACGACCAAAATAAAACATGCTGTAAAAATACTTTTCATGATTCAATTTTTAGGGGTAAAATGAGAAGGAAGTAGAAAATACCCCCTTCTCATTTATGAATTTTTTATTGAACAGAAATAAAAGATTTCTCAATTAAATCTGTAGGATTAGAAGATTCAAATTGATAAATTCCTTGTCTTGACAATACTACTAAATGGTTGGCATCAGCCGCAATCACATCAATTGCTTCGATATTTTCCAAATGCATCACCATTTCAATATTATTTAAATCTGAAATGTTGTATGCTTTTAGACCTGCGTAACCATCGCACACATACACAATATTTTCATCCGATTTAGAAAATCCTAAACCAAAAGGCTGTGTTAATGTTTCCACCGCCACTAAATTTGGCATTGAAAGATTGGAAATATCAATAATATTTAACTCGTTGATATTGCCATTACACGGTGTTCCGCCTCTTAGCGTTGCCACTGCATATTGATCATTCGCTACCACTGGATCGCAACTTGTTACGTGATCAAATTCAGAAATTTTTTGAGGATCTCTTGGATTGGTCACATCGTAAATTATTACGCCGTTCTGAGTTCCAATGAACAAATTATCATTTTGTGGATAAATGGTCTCAATTCCAACACCTAAGTTAATAGTTTCTAGGAGAACCGGATTAGCCGCATCTGCCAAGTTAAAAACCTTTAACGATTTATAATCAACCGTATAAAGATGATTGTCGATGATGGTAAATTGAGCCATCGAACCACCAATACCAC
>JADZFJ010000474.1 GCA_020849935.1 Crocinitomix sp.
CCTAAAATTTGATTTTTTTGAATGTTCATAATCGCAATCAAATCCGCATTTACTTTTACCGCATGTTCTACAACTTCTTTATCGAAATCTTTAGAAGGCGCTAATGTAGTAGTGATACCAATTTCTCTTTCACCAAAAAATTTGTTTGCGAAAATGATATTTGCTTTTACTGTTTGAATGAGATATTCGTCCGTTTCATCCGGTATAATGACATGAACACGTGAATTAAAATATTTGGCCATGTTTGCCACCAAGGTTAATTTTTGTTTTGTTTCCTTGTGTAAGTCTAAAGGAACCACAATATCATCATAACCTGATTTATTGATTCTAGCTTCTTGAACAATGATGAACGGAGTGGTAGAATTTGTTACCACTTTTAGCGCATGACTTCCTGTAATGTGTTGCCATCCATGAGCACCATGCGTACCCATAAAGATTAATTCAGCACCAATTTCCAAAGCAAGTTCAGCAATATCATCATAAATATTCCCTACGCGAACATGTGAAAACAAGTCGACATTTTCAGAATTTGTGACAGATTTTGCTTTTTCGATGGCTAAAGCGAGTTTTTCTTGAGTTTCCGTAATTGCTTCTTTTTTTGTTACAAGATGCAATAAATGCACATCTGCACCAATTACTTGAGCGGTAATCATCGCATGCTCAACTGCACTCTCTGAAACTTCACTAAAGTCAAACGGCACAATAAATTTTTTCTTGGTCATAGTTTACAAATTTATTATGAAATTAATCATGTTACAAAGTTATGTTTTTTAAGGAGGTAAGCGATACATTTTTGGATTAATTATTCGATTTTTGATTAATATCACCTTGCTTTTTCATAGAAGTTAAGTCAAATATCCTTTTTGGGGGGTGAAAATGATTTTCGTCATATCAAATCGCGAGTACATTTCTTCGGTTAAAATCTCCACCGTAAAAATGGAGGAATCAACAAATGTGGTCGAAATTTACAATTGAGTTTTTTTTCGCTTTAAATAGGCATTTAAAAAAATTGAACCAAGAATAATCACCGTACCAATGTAAAAACCCATCGACATTTGTTCTGGCGCAATGCCTCTAAACCATCCTAAAATAACGACGATAAGGATCGAATAAATGGGTTCCATATTTAAACTCATACTCACGGTAAAAGGAGATAAAAATTTCATCAGCCAAACACAAACTAAAAATGCCCCGGTGGTGCAAATTAAACCCAAAATCGACAGATAAATCCAATCTTGCGGCGTTACATCCAGCAAATTACGGTTAATATTATTGGTTGCTAAAAGCACGACAAACATTAAAACAAATCCTCCCAACATTTCGTATTTCGTAATCTCAAAAGTAGGTACCGTTTTGACGTATTTACCATTTAGCACATTAAATAACGACGCACAAAATGCCGAACTTAGTCCTACCAAGATGCCCGAAATGTATTTACTTTCAAATCCAATGATGAGTGCGATTCCAAAAATAATTGCGAAACTTAAAACAAACTCAGAACTTAAAAATTTCCGGGAAAAAATAATGGGTTCAAGGATGGCCGTGAACAAGGTGGCACTTGAAAGACAGACCACAGCAATTTCGACATTACTGATTTTTATGGAATGAAAAAAGGTAAACCAATGTAAGCCAACAATAGCACCAGTGCCTAATAAAGGAAGGATTTCGCGAAAACTTAATCGCTTACTTTTACGAATAAAAAACCCGAGAATAAAAAGCGAGACAAAGGCAATTGCTGTTCGAAAAAAAACAATTTTATTCGCATCTAGTTTAATTTCATCGCCTAAAATGGCTGTAAATCCCCAAACAAAAACCGTTAAATTTAGAATGAAGTAATACGTAAAATTTCCTTTTTTCTCCATCTATTTGCGCGGTAAAATCCCTTTATCTACTAAAAAATCTGTTAAGAGATGATCCTCCATAAATGGTTTAATAATTTTACGGTTTTTCTTGGCGATGAATGGATAAAAAATAATGGCTTATTTAATTGCTTCCTTCTTTTGTTCAACCGCTTTCAGTTTTTCTTCTTGGGCAGTTATTTCACCTTTTTTCGTCTCTTGATTTGACTTGGCAACTTCAATTGCTTTTTCGTTTTCAGTGATTCGATTTTTATAATCTTCGATTTCCTTCTCCAATTTTGCCTGCTCTGCCAATAAATCTTCTAATTCTTTTTGTCGATCTTTTAACGCCTTTTCTTCCAATTTCACCTCTTCACCCACCGCATTTTTTGCGACATTGATCCCTAAATTGTGCAAACGTGTATTCATCACCTTGGCTTGTGCGCCATGTTCGTTCGAATTCAAATAAGCCCCACCTAAATCAATAGTTACCGATAAAAAAGCTCCTCCAGCCGGATTTGCTTCAAGTTTCGCATAAACATCAAATGTGTTTTTTCCCATCTCCTTTAACTTACAATCATCTGCAAAAATAAAGTCACCATCTTTTACTTTTCCATCCCATCCCTTTAATTCTTCTTTCACCGATTTTTCAAGTTCTTTCAATGTCCCGTAAGGAATAGATACATAAAAGCCGTCATGGGTCGTCCCATCTACATTTACCTTTTTTTCCTCAACCGACACTTGCGAAAATCCACTTAGGGCAGTAAACGCAAGTAAAAACACACTTAATTTTCTCATTTTATTTAATTTATAAGTTAAAATATCGGGAGCAATTTATCTATCTTACACGTAGATTTTCTCAAATTTACAAAATTCTATGGATTAACTCAAATTACATCGTCTGATTATGATTATTTTTACCAAATATGCTATTTAAGGAAGTTGTAGGTAATCAAGAAACAAAAAAAACCCTGCTCCAACAAGCCGAGGGAGGAAGGGTAAGTCATGCGCAATTGTTTTTAGGTCCCGAAGGGTCTGGAAAATTGGCCATGGCCATCGCGTACAGTCAATATTTATTATGCGATGCACCAACTGCTACCGATGCGTGTGATCAATGCCCCAATTGTCTTAAAATGAAATCGCTGACTCATCCCGATTTGCATTTTTCTTTTCCTGTAGTTGCCAATAAAACATCTAAAATTGGTTCGTCCATTGATCGCATTAAAGAATGGAATGCCTTGATTTTAAAAAGTACTTATTTTGGCTTAAATCAATGGCAAGAAGAATTGGATGAAATGGGCAAAAATGCAGCCATTGCAGTAGAGGAGAGTAAGTTAATTCTTAAACGACTTTCATTAAAATCGTACAGCGGAAAATATAAAATAATGATTATTTGGTTGCCTGAAAAAATGAATACCCAGGCAGCGAATAAATTGTTAAAAATCCTCGAAGAACCGCCTGAACAAACTGTTTTTTTTCTTATTTGTAATAATTCAGAAGGAATCTTGCCAACGATTTTATCGCGAACGCAAATTGTGAGATTTCCGGCTTTGTCAGTGTCCGAAGTCAGCAATTTTTTGGCAAATCGATTTCACATCGAAACGGCCGTCGCCGAATCTGCAGCTACCTTGAGTCAAGGAAATTTGAACGAAGCCATTCAAATTTTGCAAGGGGCAAAATCTCAAAATTTATTTTTTGATTTATTTGTTAAAATGATGCGGGCTGCGTATACCGCTAATCCCATCGAACTTATGGATATCAGTGACGAAGCAGCAAGTTTGGACAAAGAAAATCAAAAAAATTTCGTGAAATATGGCTTACATCTTTTCAGAGAAAGTATCATTTTGAACTACATGAAAGGGGAATTACTCAACCTAAGTAACGATGAACGAAAGTTTCTTGAAAAATTTGCTAGGTTCATTAACAATCAAAATATTACAGAGTTATTGAGCGAATTTAACGATGCACATTACCACCTCGAACGCAATGCAAATTCAAAAATTTTGTTTTCTGATTTGTTGATCAAATTGACAAAACTTATTAAAAAAGGAATCTAATGCAGAACCCTTCGTTCCTCAAAATTTATCTTGGCTGCTTAATTGGATTGATTTTTTTAAGCTGTGGACAAAAATCAACTGAATCTTTAGTTGAACCGATAGAAA
>JADZFJ010000475.1 GCA_020849935.1 Crocinitomix sp.
AATAAATCATCGCAGGAATTCCTCGTTCACTTAACGCAGTGCGCAATGCAGCGCGGTCAATACTTGAATCCAATTGCCTGGTGTATTGATGAAAGACATGGTTTGTGTTTTTTGCACGCGCCGGTGTTTTAATTTTAGGGTTGTTGGCAAAAGCAGCATCATAATAACTAGCCGCTCTATTTCTTCCAACAGCGTAATTGTCCAAATCTTTTAATTTGATCCGTAAAACAGCTGCTTGCAAACTATCTAATCGTGAGTTTACCCCAATCGAATCATGGATGTATAAAGTTGATTGGCCGTGATTGGCAATAATTTTAATTTTAGCAGCTAAGTCGCTGTCATTGGTGAAAATTGCACCGCCGTCTCCGTAGCACCCAAGATTTTTTGAAGGGAAAAATGAAGTACATCCTACTGTTCCGATGGTACCAGCTTTTTTTACCGTTCCATCCGAAAATGTATATTCAGCGCCAATTGCTTGCGCATTATCTTCAATTACAAAAAGGTTGTATTTTTTTGCCAAACTCATGATGGCTTCCATATTGGCGCATTGTCCAAATAAATGAACAGGGACAATGGCTTTTGTTTTAGGCGTAATTGCACGTTCAATTGCTTCAACATCAATGTCAAATGTATCAGGATAAACATCTACCAACACAGGTGAAAGCCCAAGTAAAGCAATTACTTCCGCAGTGGCAACATACGTGAAATTTGCAGTGATCACCTCATCACCTGGTTTTAAACCAAGAGCCATCATAGCAATTTGAAGCGCATCTGTTCCGTTTGCACATGGAATCACATGTTTAACTGCTAAATATTGTTCCAATTCAGCTTGGAATTCTTTCACTTCAGGTCCATTTATGAACTGTGCTTTCGACATCACATCTTCCAATGCAGTTTGAATTTGAGGTTTAATTTGCTCATATTGAGAAATCAAATCAACCATTTGTATTTGCTTCATACAGGAATAATTATTAACAATTTCTTAAACTTGGCAAATATAGCCAATAATATCTGCTTTTAAGCGTTTCTTTGCTAGGCTTTTTTTAAATTTGTACCATGAGAATTGTAGTAATAATTGTTTGCTTTTTATCGACTTTATCCTTTGCACAAACGAATATGCGGGATTCGTCTCGAAATACCCTGATTATTGGGGCAAATTATAAAGCCAATTTACCCGGCGGGGATTTAGTGAATCGTTGGGGTTTTAACAGTGCGATAGGGTTAGATATTGAGTACAAATTAAAAAGTAATTTAACTTTTGGACTTAATTCGAGTTTTGTTTTTGGAAATACTTTTAAAGATACGGCCATTTTTTCCAATCTTTATAATTCCTCAGGACAAATAACTTCCTATGCCGGTGAGCCAGCAAATATTTTGTATTTATTGAGAGGATTGACTACGCACGCTTCGGTTGGATACGTATTTACCCGTTTTGGAAATAATGCCAATTCGGGGATTTGGGTTTCAGGTGGATTAGGCTTTATGGCGCATAAAATTCGGATTGAGAGTTTATACGATGTAGTTCCGCAATTAGAAGGAGATTATCGCAAGGGATATGATAAATTGTCAATGGGCTTTTCGACCCGACAATTTGTTGGCTATCTTTTTCAATCAAATTATCGCTTAATTCGTTTTTATGGTGGATTTGAATTTGTTCAAGGTTTTACCGTCAATATGCGTAATTACAATTTTGACACGGGTGGTCGAGAAAGTGACCTTAGGTTTGATTTATTGAATTCATTCAAAGTGGGTTGGATCATTCCTATCAGTCAACGAACACGGGGTGAATTTTATTACGATTAATGCGTTGGATTTATTCACTAGGTGTTCGAGGATATTCTTTTCTCATTCGGTTGGCTTCGTTATGGAATCCCAAGGCGAAACGTTGGATGCAAGGTCGGAAAATGGTGTGGGAACACCTCGACAATTGGCAACGAACTGAAAAACCCCTTTATTGGTTTCATTGCGCAAGTTTAGGAGAATTTGAACAAGGACGTCCGCTCATCGAAGCGTTGAAAAATCAAGGTGAGTGCCAAATTGTGGTTACTTTTTTTTCTCCTTCGGGATATGAAATTAGAAAAAATTATGCCTTAGCTGATTTGGTAACTTATCTCCCTCGAGAAACGAATAAAAATGTTGCCCGATTTTTGACTAAAATCAAACCCGATCAGGTTTTTTTTGTGAAGTATGAGTTTTGGGCTACCTACATTTTTGAAGCAAAAAAACAAGGTGCTCAAGTTTATTCGGTAGCGGCGGTATTTCGAAAAAATCAACTTTTTTTTAAACCTTATGGCGGATTTATGCGGTCGGTTTTACACTCATTTGACCAAGTTTTTGTCCAAGATTTAAAATCACTCGAATTATTAAAAACAATTCAAGTGAAAGGAATTTTGGCAGGCGATCCGCGTTACGATCGGGTGCTTGGAAATGCGAAAAATGTGCAAGCATATCCTGCCATCGAAGCTTTTATTGATGGCTCAAAAGTGTTGGTGGTTGGTTCATCTTGGGCAGCGGATGATTCAGTATTAAAAGACACCATCAATCATCCTGATTTTGATTGGAAAGTTATTATTGCCCCTCATGAGGTGAGTGAAGACCGCGTGCAATCCATCGAACGCATTTTTACGAAAAAAAGTGTGAGGTATTCTAATTTAGCAAGTGGATCTTCGGCTGATCAAATACTTATTATTGACAATGTTGGTATGTTGATGAATGTTTATCAATATGCCAATCTTGCCTATGTCGGTGGTGCATTTGGAAAAGGATTACACAATATTTTAGAACCTGCAGCTTTTAATGTATCCGTAATTTTTGGAAATAAATTCTCCAAATTTTATGAAGCCACCGAATTTATTGAAGCAGGAATTGGGTTTTCTGTCAATAATGCCGATGAATTTTCAACCTTGTTTTCAAAATTAAGCCAAGAAGATCAAAGTCAAAAAGTGCGCGATTTTATGCACGCAAGGGTAGGGGCAACCGCTAAAATACTTTCCGAAATATAAGGGATTGGTAGGTGAACCTATGGTTTTTTAACCAAAATCGATTCGCAATCAAAAGTAAGTTGAATAACGTCTTCCGTGATCGCATCGTAAGCAGCTTGTTCTACTTTTTTGCCAGCTTCCACGGCATCATCCAATAAGTGTTTTTGGAATTCTACCGTTAAGGTATCTTGATTAGCAATTCCTAATAAAATAGCTGAAGTTCCAGAAGGTGTCGTAGTAGGAATGGTAAAATGATCACGGAAAAATACGCGAACAGGATCTTTACCTTCGTTGTCAAAAGTAATCCAGCATCCCGCTTTTTTACACACTTCGTTGATTGTAACAGCAACTTTACCTTCAAATGCACCCGTTGTTTGCAAGGTTTCATTCATTTTTTGTACCGTATTGATTTCTCCTTTGGCATTCAAATCTGAATGACCGTAAAGAATATATTCGCCACGATCGACCCCATTAAAAGCAAGACCACCACCCGTTTTTTCGGTTGAAACTGTTTCGTCAGTGTTTCCACATTGGGTAAAAACAAAACCACTTGCTAATAAAATACTTAAAATAAGGTAATTTTTCATGTGTTATAAATTTGATACAAAGGTAGAAATATTCATTGATTATGCAATCCGCAGTCCATTTTTGATTGGCAAGGTAGGGGAGAGAAGGGTCACGAATTCACCATCTACCGCGCCTAAAACAAGACATTCACTCATAAAATTGGCGATTTGTTTGGGTGGAAAATTAACCACCGCCACAATTTGTTTTCCTATTAATTCGGAGGCTTGGTAATTTTTAGTGAGTTGAGCGGATGATTTTTTCATTCCTAAGCCACCAAAATTAATTACTAGTTGATAAGCTGGTTTGTGCGCTTTTTCAAAAACTTCGGCTTGTTCAATCGTGCCTACGCGCATCTCAATTTTATCAAAATCATTCCACGAAATCGGTGAATTATTCATTAATTTCTAATTTAAATCCTACCCCATGAATGTTATTAATGATGACATTTTCTTCACTTTTAAGGTATTTTCGAAGTTTTGTGATAAAATCATCTAAACTTCGCCCAACAAAATAATCATCTTGTCCCCAAACGGCATTTAGCACGATGTCGCGCGTGAGTACTTTGTTTTTGTTTTGAACCAATAGAAGTAAAATTTTAGATTCTTTTTTTGTCAGTTTCTGCTCTTCTCCATCCGCACTAGTAATTTTATAATTTTCGCTGTCAAATACGAGGTTGCCCAAGTTAAAAAGCTTTTCAATGACGACAGGTTCAAGTAGATTCACTCTTTTTAAAATGGCGCGAACACGCAATAAAAATTCTTCCGTGCTAAAAGGTTTAGTGAGGTAATCATCTCCTCCCGCTTTAAAACCTGCCACCCGATCTTCGACTTGATTTTTAGCGGTCAAAAAAAGTATCGGAATTTCGGTATTGATTTTTCGAATGTCTTGCGCTAAGGAAAATCCATCTTTTTTAGGCATCATGACATCTAAAATACACAAGTGAAAAATATCCTCATTGAATTTTTTTAATCCTTCCATCCCATCCGAACACAAGGAAACCGAATAGCCTTCGCTTTTTAGTTGATCTTGAATAACGAAACCGAGGTTAAAATCATCCTCAACCAATAAAATTTTAATTTTTTTACTCATAACCAAGGTGTTATTTGTTTAAATTTAAGGGAAATGTCACAATAAACTCACTTCCTTTTCCTAAAATACTTTTTACTTGAATCGTTCCTCCGTGTTCTTCGACAATGGTTTTAACATAAAATAATCCCAAACCAAATCCTTTTACATCGTGCAGATTTCCTGTTGGCACACGGTAAAATTTGTCAAATATGTATTTTTGATTATCTCTTGAAATTCCTTTTCCATTGTCTTTTACGCTGAGCACAATTTTGCCTTTGTTAATTGCCGTTGAAATAACAATTGCGGGTACTTTATCGCAATACTTTATAGCATTGTCAATTAAATTGTTGACGATATTGTTGACATGAACAATGTCCGCATTAATCACCGATTCACTCGCATTTAATTCGAGGGTGATGTGTCCCCCCAATTCTTCTAATTGATTAAATTCAAAATTATCTTTCGATTCTTCGATGATTTCATGGAGGTCAAAAAATTCCTTTTTCAAGACAATGTCTGTTCGGTCCAAGTTGGCGACATTTAACACTTTCTCCACTTGCGATTCGAGGCGTTTGTTCTCTTTGTAGATAATGCTCGCATAACGGAGCAATTTATCTTTCGAATTTTCAGGATTCAGATTCATCAACGTTTCGCTTGAAATTCCAATGGTGGCAATGGGTGTTTTGAGCTCGTGGGTCATGTTATTGATAAAGTCATTTTTAATTTCCGATAATTTTTTTTGTTTCAGAATGACAGAAATCGAAAAGCCAAAAAAGACAATGACAAAAAGAATGATGGCAAAAAGGTAATACCAAGGAGTGACATCGGTGGGCACAACAGTTACCATGGTTTGCTCCACATTCGGAAAAACCACGGAAAAATAATGCAGATCTGAATCTAATTTTAACTGAAGGTTATTTTCTTTAATATAACTTTCACTTTCTTTAAAGGGGCCATTTGTAAATGCCGAATCGCCAACAAACCTAATATAATCGCCGTAAATTATACTGTCCGAAAAACAATCGTAAATCCCGTATTGAAAATCTTCGGTGATATTATGGTGATAAAACTCGTTTTTCAGAAGGGTTTCTAAAAGAAATGGCAAAAGTGTGTCTTGCAATTCAACTGTGAAATAATTGGGCTTTAATTGTTTGACATTTCCATACAAATTTCCAGGTTCTTGATTAATTCGTTGAATTTCATCGGCCACTTTTTTTAAGGCGATGGTGACTTGGTGGCTAAATCGAACTTGATTTAAACTGTCTTGTTTGTGTAAAATTGACGTGTTTTTTTCTTGAAATTCGATGTTCTTTTTAATCCAGAAAAATTGAATAGTTAAGATACTTAGGATCGATGCAATTCCTAATAAAATAACACGGCGCAAATTTCGATTACTCATGATTAGCTAAAATTAAGCGTATTATTTTGTCTAAACTAACATCTTCTCTTTTTTCAATGGAATTTAACTAAAAATTAAGAAAATAAGTCGCTAAAGGGCAAAATTTCAATTAAAAATTCAAAGTATAGACTTTTTCAACTTGGTTATATTTTGCATCCGTTGCGACAATTCTTAAGCGATTTTTTCCAGTTTCTAAATAGGGTTTACTTCGTTCATCTAAAGGAATGATGTAGCGTTTTTTGGTACTGTCGTAACGCATTAACACCCAATTTCCATTTAAATAAGCTTTGTATTCAACCACCCCTGACAAATTATCTGTAATACTCAACTCCAAGGTGGTGAAATTGGTAATCACTTTATTTTCTGCAAAGTCGAGGGGTTTAATGACGGGAGCCAAGGTATCGTAAGCCACCGTAAAATTTCCAAAATATTTAGAAGAGGCCGTCATCCACCCATCTTCATATTTACCACCGACATAAATTAATTCGCCTTTTTCTGTCACTCGTGCCACCACCATTTTATGTAAAGGCAAGCCTGTTCGTAATTCAGGGAGTTTAATTCGAACGTCAATAGCACTGCGAACAGGAATGCTCGTTTCACAAAAATGGAAAATGGAGGTAATATATTTTGTGCTTTTTTCCTCCTTAAATACCAATTGAAGCGGTTCGTGAAAGGACCCAATTTCTAACAAAACTTCAAAATTATTCCGTTTAAAGACATTTACCGAATCAGGAAATAAATAATTGGTCGATCCCTCAAAAGGATTCGCTAATGAAACTGCCTCTGGCGCAATTAATTCAAATTTAAGTGAGGTAGAATTTCCAAAAATATCACTAGCGGTGTAAAGATATTCGCCAGCGCAGTTTTCGTATGCCAAACGTCCATTTGAAACTGGATAAATTTCCATGGGGTTAATCACGGAGATAAAATTCTTTTGTAATTTTCGTTTGCCCTGCACGTATTCATAATAATCAATGTGCGAATTCAGGAATTTACTCTGATCAAAATTGAGGTAATCTAACTGTTGTTCGTGGATAATAAGACTATCTTTTTGAAGCGTACTGTGATAGATTCCATACAAACTCGTGGTTGAATCAAGTTGATCGCCGGTTTGAAATGCGATACCTATTTTGCCATTTTGAACCTTCAAACGACTCAAATCAAGCGGTTTATTTTCATTTACTACCCATTTGTCGCCCCTAAGTGTACACGGATAATAGGCAGATTTGCCCGGAATTAAATATCCCTTATCAGAAATTGCGTACACTTTTACCCCATTCATCAAGGGAGGTAAATGATCGACAATTTTATCTCTAAAACAGTTAAAAAGAAGTGGATTAATGGTTTCTTCGGTGATTGTTTCCCGAATTTCAAAATGTAAATGGGGGCCAAATGAATTTCCTGAGTTTCCTGAAAATCCAATCACTTGTCCTTTTTTGACAAAAATAGAATCGCTTAAAAGTAAAGTATCAATGGCAAAACATTCTGCGTTTTTTTGAAAGGAATAGGCCAACGAATCTAAATAATAATCAAAATGATCGAGGTGGCCATAGACACTTGTCAGTCCGTTTTTATGATCGATGTACAGTGCATTTCCATACCCAAAAGGAGAAATTAATAACCGAGAAATATAGCCGTCCTCAATCGCAACTACATCAAGGCCAATTTTTTCTTGTGTTTTAAAATCGATGCCGCTGTGAAAATGATTCGAACGAATTTCACCATAATTGTCCGACATTTCTAACTTAATTTTTAGAGGCGCTGCAAATTCGTACGACGCATAATCGATGTTTTTAGGCGTATAAATTTGAGCATAAATCGTTGAATGAATAAGGACGATTACAAGGGTAAAATACTTCATTTATAGGCGTTCTATTAGGTCTGTTTGGGTAAAATTAAACACTATTTTTGACAATGACTTCGATTCGGATATTATTATTAAAAAACGGTTTTTAATAATTCATCTACAAATCCTTTGAAATTGCCTTTCAGAATCGTACTTTTGTCAACACTATTTTGAAAGTAGATTTAAACATGTCAGAGACAAAAGCATTACTCGAAGTATTAGATGCCAAAGTAACCGACTTATTATCAAATTTAAACGAATTAAATAATAAGGTAATTGAACAAGGTGAAGAGATTAGTGCATTAAAAGGGCAATTGAGTCAAAAAAATGACGAAAATGCGCTGTTGAATACAGAGATTGAATTGTTGAAGCAAGCAGCTCCGAAAGAAAATCAGGAGGATCTTAAATTCAAAATTGGTGAAATGGTGAAGGAAATAGATAGATGTATTTCGTTGCTTAAAGTGTAGATAAAAATGGATAAGAGAGCTCTAAAGATAATCATCGCAGGAAGGACTTATCCTTTAACAATAAATAAGGAGGAAGAGGTAGTCATTCGTAATGCTGCGGATCGCATAAATTCGAATATTCAAAAGCTGCAAGGTAGTTATGCGGTAAAGGATATGCAGGATTTATTAGCGATGACTTCATTACAAATTGCAGTGCAGCAAAACGGCGTCACTCCCACAGACGCTTCTCCTGATTTTACCACTTTCAATAACGATTTGCGCAAGATTATTGAAAAAATCGATAAAAAAGATTAGCTCATTCGATAATTTTCTAGTTCCATTCACTTGGTGAGGTGACCACGACTGTGGAGAGAGAGACTATTAACTTATTATATATTTATTACGTATGGAACCTACTAGTATTATTATTGGATCAGTCATTGGTTTAGTAATTGGAGGCATCGCCGTTTTTATCATCCAAAAAAGTATCCTAAAATCCAAAGCAGACACCATTTTAAAAAAGGCAGAAGATGAAGGTGAATCAATCAAAAAAGATAAAATTTTACAAGCAAAAGAACGTTTTTTACAACTAAAAGACGAACACGAAAAAGGAGTAAGAAACCGCGAACGAAATGTTCAAAGTTTAGAAGATAAAATCAAAAGTAAAGAGAAAAAACTCAACCAACAACTCGAAGATGCAAATCGAAAAGAGAAGGTAATTGAAGGGTTAAATGATGAGGTAAAAGTGCGGTTGGATTTGATTGAAGCAAAGAAAAATGAAATCATCAAATTGCACCAAAAACAAGTGAATGAATTAGCTAAAATTTCTGGATATTCACCAGAAGAAGCTAAAACAACGATGATGGAAGCTTTGAAAGATGAGGCAAGAACCGAAGCAATGGGTTACATCAAAGAAATCGTGGACGAAGCAAAAATCACCGCAACGAGCGAAGCTAAAAAGATTGTTGTTCAAACCATTCAACGCGTAGCAACCGAACAAGCGGTTGAAAATGCGGTATCGATTTTCCGAATTGAAAGCGACGAAATGAAAGGGCGTATTATCGGTCGTGAAGGTAGAAATATCCGTGCCCTCGAAGCAGCTACCGGTGTTGAAATTATTGTCGATGATACTCCAGAAGCAATTGTTTTATCATGTTTTGATTCTGTACGAAGAGAAGTTGCTCGTTTATCTTTACATCAATTGGTTTCGGATGGTCGAATCCACCCGGCGCGAATTGAAGAAGTCGTTGCAAAAACTCGAAAATCATTAAACGAAGAAATTATCGAAACAGGACGAAGAACCTGTATCGACCTTGGAATTCATGGATTACATCCCGAATTAATGCGAATGATCGGGCGAATGAAATACCGTTCGTCGTATGGACAAAACCTTTTGCAACATTCACGTGAAGTGGCCAACCTTTGTTCAATCATGGCGGCTGAACTTGGCTTAAATGTAAAAATTGCCAAACGCGCAGGTTTATTGCACGATATTGGAAAAGTTTCCGAAGATGAACCAGAATTGCCACACGCAATTTTAGGGATGAAATTGGCAGAGAAATATGGTGAAAAACCAGATGTTTGTAATGCAATCGGAGCTCACCATGACGAGATTGAAATGACAACGCTTATTTCACCAATTGTGCAAGTATGTGACGCCGTTTCAGGTGCACGTCCGGGCGCACGTCGTGAAATCGCTGAATCTTACATCAAACGAATCAAAGAACTTGAAACAACAGCACTAGGATTTGACGGGGTAATCAATTCGTACGCCATTCAAGCGGGTCGTGAATTAAGGGTGATGGTGGAAAGCGAAAAAGTAAACGATCAACGAGCGGATGAATTAGCGTTTGTGATCTCACAAAAAATTCAAAATGAAATGACGTATCCAGGACAAGTAAAGGTGACCGTTATTCGTGAGAAACGCGCAATTCACTACGCAAAATAATATTTTTGAAATCAAAACACATTAAATCGATCTTTTCTAACTGAAAGGATCGATTTTCTTTTTATACTTGTTTTAAAGAACTATTAATTAAAAATCGGACATCTGAAACTATTAATTTTGACACAATACTTCCCGCCGGAAGTTGGAGCCCCCCAAAATCGATTGTTTGAATTAGCAATTCGTTTGCATAAATTAGGGGTGGACATCACCGTTTTAACCGCCATGCCTAATTATCCTCAAATGGAAATTTATCCCGATTACAAAGGAAAAAAATACCATTACGAAGAAATGGACGGCTTAAAAATCCACCGTGCTTCCATTTATGTTTCAAAAAGTAAATCCATCGTTAATCGCTTGCGAAATTATTTTTCCTTTGTTCGCTCCAGTGCTAAGGTGGGCAATAAAAAATTAGGAAATTTTGATTTTTTATTGTGCGAATCGCCCCCCCTGTTTTTGGGTTATTCAGCGATGCGTTTGGCGCGAAAAAAGAAAGCCAAATTAATTTTTAACGTGAGCGATCTTTGGCCAGAAAGCGCCGAAAAATTAGGCGTTGTCAACAATAAAACCCTCTTAAAAATGGCGTATAATTTGGAGAAAAAACTCTACAAACGCGCCAGCTTGGTCACCGGACAAACGCAAGGAATTTGTGCCAATATCAACCAACGATTTCCAGATGTTAAAACCTATTGGTTGCCCAACGGAGTTGATTTATCCTATTACAATCCTGCCACCATTCCCCCCTCTAATTGGCGGTCAGAGAATGGTTTTGCTACCTCCGATTTTATCTTCCTATACGCGGGCATCCTAGGCATCGCCCAAGGATTAGAAACCATTTTATACGCAGCAAAAAATCTAGAAAAATCCCCCCAGGTTAAGTTTGTTTTCATCGGCAGTGGACCAGAAAAAGACCAACTCATCTCCCTAAAAAACAAAGAAAACCTCACCAACGTCTTCTTTTTGGAGGCGATTTCAAAAAAGGAAATGCCCGGTGTGCTTAAATCAATAGATGCAACGATTATTCCTTTGCGCAAACTGGATTTATTTTTGGGTGCTATTCCCTCAAAAATCTTCGAAAATCTTTCCATGGAAATTCCTGTTCTTTTGGGCGTGGACGGAGAAGCTCGCCAACTGTTTATCGAACAAGCAAAAGCAGGGTATTATTTCGAACCAGAAAATGTCACCGAACTTACGGCAGCTATCCATCAATTAATTCAAGATAAAGACCAAGCCCGCCAACTTGGAATGAACGGAAGAGCATTTGTCAATCAACATTTTAACCGAGAAATCATCGCCAATCAGTTTTTTGAACGCATTACATTACTGTCCTCAGAAAATTAAACAAATAAGATTTCGTATTTTTGTAAAAAACAACGTACCATGATTCCTTTTTCACCCCCTCGAATGGATAAAATTACAGTGGAAGCTGTAACAGAAGTACTTTTATCTGGATGGATTACCACCGGCCCTAAAACCAAAGAGTTTGAAAGACAATTAACCGAATATGTCGGCTGTCGAAAAACGATTTGTTTTAATTCGGCAACAGCGGGGATGGAATTAGTGTTGCGTTGGTTTGGCGTTGAAGCGGGCGACGAAGTCATCATCCCAGCGTATACCTATTGTGCCACTGCTAACGTAGTCATTCATTGTGGCGCTATTCCGGTCATGGTGGATATCGACCCAAAAGATTTTAATATCTCTGTCGAAAATATCCGAAAAGCCATTACTTCTAAAACAAAAGCCATTATCCCGGTCGATATTTCAGGATATCCATGCGATTATGATGCGATAAATGCCTTGGTGCGTGAACCTCAAATTGTGGCGCAATTTACGCCCCATTCCGAACCGCAACACCAACTAGGCAGAATCCTAGTGATGGCCGATGCAGCGCACAGTATTGGAGCAAAGTACAACCAAAAAATGCACGGAAGTGTAACCGATATTACGGTATTTTCATTTCACGCAGTTAAAAACTTAACCACTTCAGAGGGCGGCGGCGTTTGCCTAAACCTTCCTGAAAATTTTGATGTCGAAGACATTTACAGCAAATTAAATATCAAATCACT
>JADZFJ010000476.1 GCA_020849935.1 Crocinitomix sp.
ACCAGGTGGATCTTCAGGTGGATCTGCTGCTGCTATTGCTGCAAACTTGTGTACCGTTGCCCTTGGTAGTGATACCGGTGGTTCTATTCGTCAACCAGCCTCTTTTACCGGAACGATTGGATTTAAACCAACGTATGGAAGAATTTCAAGGTATGGTTTGTTGGCGTATGCATCTTCGTTTGATCAGATTGGTCCGTTTTCAACGACGGTTGAAGATACTGCCTTGGTCACGGAAATCATGAGTGGAAAGGACGAATTTGATAGTACCTTGCGTCAAACGGAGGCTGAACAATATTCGCTTGATTTTCCGAAAGACAAAAAATTAAAAATTGCATACATTCAGGAATGTATTGAAAATGATGGCATTGATCCAGAAATTAAAGCCCGCGTTTTAGCTGTTATTGATCAATTAAAAGCCGCTGGCCATAGCGTCAATCCTGTTTCTTTTCCTTTTCTTAACCAAATGGTTCCAACCTATTATGTGTTGACAACTGCCGAGGCTTCGTCGAATTATTCAAGATACGATGGGGTGCATTTTGGGTATCAATCTAAAAATGCAGTGGGCATTGAAGATACCTATAAAAAATCGCGTTCGGAAGGGTTTGGCGATGAAGTGAAAAGAAGAATAATGTTGGGTACTTTTGTGTTATCACATGGCTATTACGATGCGTATTATACCCGAGGTCAAAAAGTACGCCGTGTGATTCAAAATAAAACAAATGAAATTTTTGCGGCGCACGATTTTGTGATTTTACCAACCACTCCTTGCACTGCCTTTGAAATTGGTAAAAATAGTGGCGATCCTATCACCATGTATTTACAAGATATTTTTACGGTACATGCCAACCTTGCTGGGAATCCCGCAATTTCTTTACCACTTGGTCAACATTCTAATGGGTTACCTTTTGGAATTCAAGTAATGGGAAATCATTTTGACGAAGCAGCATTGCTTGCATTCTCGAACCATTTAATGAACGAAATTCGGTAAAGTGGGGGCATGAAATTTTTCGTTTTCATAGCAGCACTTTTTCACCTCTACACTTTTGGTCAAGACACCTTACAAATAAATCAAACCACCCCTCCGCAAGAAGTTCCTGTTGATGATTCTTATCAACGTTTTTTGGAGGTGGTAGAATCCTCGCTTTTTGAATATTACAAAGAAACGTGGGGCAAGGAAAAAGCCTATGCCATTATGGATTCGTTGGGATACGATTGCGTTGAAAAACCTTCGTTTCCAGATTCAATCTACATTCAACGTTTAAATCACCTAAACGAAATCGCCATTATTGACATTGCGATCAATGATGAAATCATTAAAACCATTAAATATTTCACCAATAATCGCCGCGAATACACTGCCATCTGCATTGGCCGATCGAAATTGTATTTTCCGATGTATGAAGAATATTTGGACAAATACAATATTCCATTCGAACTAAAATACCTTTCTATTATTGAAAGTGGTTTACGACCAACCGTTAAATCGCGGGTTGGAGCAACTGGATTGTGGCAATTTATGTACCCAACAGGACGAATGTTTGGGTTGGAAATTGATTCATACATCGACGAACGAATGGATCCTGTCAAATCAACAGATGCAGCTTGTCAATACTTAAAATATTTATACGGATTATATGGCGATTGGAACCTTGCTTTAGCGGCTTATAACGCTGGACCAGGCAATGTCAACAAAGCAATTAAACGTTCTGGTGGTAAAATGGATTATTGGGAAATTCGCCCGTTTTTGCCCAAAGAAACCCAAATGTATGTGCCAAATTTCATTGCGATGATGTACATGATGACCTACTATGGGGAGCATAATATCCAACCAAAAGAAGCGAAAGTTTATTTACACGAAATTGATACACTTTGTTTAAACTCAAGTATTCGGATCTCGCATTTAGACTCATTAATTGGCATGAGCAATGAGGATTTTTTACATTTAAATCCTATCTACAAATTGGACATCATTCCTAAAACGAATCCAAAACAATGTATTTATCTCCCGATTGAGAAAATCGACACATTTCTAAAGATTGAAAATCAATTGTATACTTATGACGCCTACTTAGATTCGACAGGACAAAATTATGTCGAACTTGAAAAAAAGAAAACGCATATTGTCAAAGAGAACGAAACCCTTTTTCAAATTTCTCAAAAATACGGGGTCACTGTGGAGGAAATTAGGCGATGGAATAATTTAAATACAACGGTCATCTATCCTGCTCAAAAATTGACGATTCGGATAATAGAAAAAAAATATTATGCATCGCCGGCGGCGAAAACGATTGCAAGTACCGAAATAAAACCGGCATCTAGCGAAACAACGTCAACTACGCCTAAAACGACGAATGATGGAACCTATAAATATTACACCTTAAAATCTGGCGAAAGTTTGTGGACCGTAAGTCAAAAACTTGGCATACCTTTTGAGACAATACAAGCATTAAATAAGGATCTCGATCCGAAAAGAATGCAACCAGGTGATTTAATAAAAATAGGTCGCCTTTAATAAGTTAGTAAACAATAAAACAATTTCTTGTTTACCAACGATAACCTAACTTTGATATGAAAAGATACTTTGGAATACTTGCAATGATTTTATTTTTGGCCTCATGTGTTGATCCAAATGAACCTGCAGATCTTTATTTACCTGATTCGAATGGGAATTATGGCGATATTTTGGTGGTTATGGAAGATAACTTGTGGAATGGAGAATTTGGTGATAGTGTTCGAAAAAAACTGACCATTCCTGCCGAAGGGCCTTATTTACGAAGAGAGCCGATGTTTAATTTAAGTCAGACGAAACCCAACGACTTAACACATCTTTCTAAATTGAGTAGAAATATTTTAAAAATAATTGTTGACAAAGATTCTACCTACCAAGAAACAGCTTACGACGAACGCAAAAACGTTTATGCTAAAAATCAACTTTTCGTAGTGATTAAGGATTCGGATATTAACCGACTTTTTGCTTTTTTCTCTACAAATTCTCGCCGGGTAATTAATAGTTTTAACCACCACGCGACTCAACAGTTATCAAAAATTTACAGAAATGATTCGCACAAAGCACTCAACACCATTACAGAAAAAGACTATGGTATTTCGATCGCTGTGCCAGCCGAAAGTGTCATTCAATCGAATAAAAATGGATTTATTTTAGTGAAACGTGATCGGTCACGCGATGTACAACCAAATCAAAAAAATCGCGCGGAAGGCGGAACATTTTGGATTCAACAAGGGTTTTTGTTTTGGAGTTATCCCTATATCGCCGATTCAAATCAATTAACGGTTGAAAATGTTTTAAAGAATAGAGATACTACCTTAAAATACAATGTCCCAGGTGAAACAAAAGGAACTTACATGGGAACAGAATACACGGAATATTATGAACCAGAAGGACGGGTATTTGATTTTAAAGGAAATCAAGCTGTTGAAATTAGAGGACTTTGGATTTATGATGGGCCTGTGTTTGTTGGTGGTGGTGGTCCTTTTGTCCAATATTCAATTTTGAATAAAAAAACCAATCGAATTGTGACAGTTTGTGGCTATGTGTACGGGCCGAGTTTTGAGAAAAGGGAATATATCAGAGAACTTGACGCGATCTTAAATTCGATCGAAGTAAACTAACCAATTTTTCCAAAAATGACACGCCAAGAAGCCATTGCGTTTTATTATGAGAAAAAAAAATCCGCCGAACTCACCAAAAATGAGATTCGTGCTGAATTAACTGAAAAAGGATTTACAGAAAGTGAAACTTCCAGCATCATCAAGGCCATTTCGGACCAAGAATTAATGGAAGCAACAGAAACCACACCCGTTTTAGCTAAGTTGGTCAATAGTTTATTGTTCTCTTATTTCTTCATCGGATTTGGTGCAATCGTTTTAGCCGTTTGTCTTTACCTCATTGCCAATTCCGATACTGAAGGAGGTTTTAAATTTTTACCTTGGCTGATGATGATCGGAGCAACGATGATTATCTTTAAACATGTCCGGTTGATTTATTTGAGGAAGAGAGGTTAAACCTCCCTACCCTTCCATCATGCCAATTAGTTCCTCTAAAAGTTTGCGGTCGTTTGAAAGGCGTGGTACTTTGTGTTGCCCACCTAATTTGCCTATTGATTTTAACCAACGCTCAAATAATCCTTTGGGAGCTAGGCGAATGGTAGGTGATTTAACGGAAAGATTTCCTGTGCGTTTTGCTTCGTAATCTGAATTGAGGGATTGCAGTGCTTTGTCTAATTCAAAGGCAAATTCATTCCAGTTTTCTGGAGGATTTCTAAATTCAATCAGCCACTCGTGCCCGCCGCTTTGTCCTTGATCCATAAATATAGGCGCAGCTGTGTATTCGATGACCTCTAAATCCACGGCAAGGCTGGCTAAGCGGATGGCTTCTTCGGCATTTTCAACAATGAGCTCCTCACCAAAAGCGTTCATAAAACTGCGGGTGCGTCCCGTAATCTTAAAGCGAAAGGGTGTTAGATTGGTAAAGCGAATGGTATCACCGATTATATAACGCCATAAACCTGCGTTGGTAGAAATGACTAAGGCATAATTTATTCCGAGTTCAACTTCTTGCAAAGAAATGACATGGGTTGAATCGGTGCCATTAAATTTGTCCATGGGGATAAATTCGAAAAAAATGCCGTAGTCTAACATCAACAAAAGTTCGTTGATTTTAAAATCGTCTTGGATACCAAAAAAACCCTCGGAGGCATTGTAGGTTTCGACATAATTCATGTCTTCGAAAGGAATCAATTTTTTGAATTGCTCGCGGTAGGGTTCAAAATTCACCCCGCCATGCATGAATAATTCCAAATTTGGCCAAACTTCCCTTAAATGTTTTTTACCCGTAATTTCCAAGATTCGGTGACACAATACCAAGGTCCAACTTGGGACACCTGCTAAAATATAAATATCTTCATTTAAGGTAGAAGTAGCCAGTTTTTCGATTTTCTCTTCCCATTCGCTCATAAGGGCGATTTCTTTAGAGGGAGTTCGTCTCAACTCGGCCCACCACGGCATGTTTTTTAAAATGATGGCTGACAAATCACCGAAATATGAATCGGCATTGAGGTAATTTATTTTGGCACTTCCGCCTAAAATAAGGTGTTTACCCTTGTAAAGTTTTCGGTCGGGAATTTGATTGTAATAAATACTTAATAAATCTTTTCCGCCTTTATAATGACACTCTTCTAACGATTGTTTTGAAACTGGAATAAATTTACTTTTAGCCCGCATAGTGCCCGACGACATGGCGAACCATTTTATTTCATCTCCCCACAATAAAAATTGTTCATTTTTAATGAGGCGTTGGATATAAGGTTCTAAAATTTCGTAATTGGTGAGCGGAACTTGTTGATTAAAATCTTGATATGATTTAATGGTTGAATAGCCATATTTTTTACCCCATTCTGTGTTTTTTCCATTTTCGATGAGCTGCAACAAAACCTCAGCCTGAACATCGAAAGGATACTTTTTGAATAAGTCAATTTGATGAATTCTTTTTTTTATCAGCCAAGAAAACAACGAATTGAAAGGCATAGATAAGTTATTCTAGAAGAAAATACTTCATCGCTACTAAATGGTATTAAGAGGATTTAACTATCCAAAAAGCACAGTTCCGAAGATGATAACCAAAGCAATTACAACATAAACCGGCACTAAGATTGAAGTTGAATCATCGAAATATGGACGATTTGATTTTTCTGCTGACATAATTATAATTTTTTGTAAATATAATCAAGATTCGTAAACCTGTGCCGATTTTTTATAATTCTTGGATTTTTTTACTTGGTTCGATTGCAAGAATTGCGCTTATTTTTTTTAAACAATCGAACGGACGCTTACAATATTTTAATACCTTGCAGGAATAAAATAAATTTCATGAAAAATACACTTACCATTGTGTTGATTGCATTTTTGCCTTTTGTGGCATTCAACCAACTTCAATATGCCAAAGTAAAGATTTATGCCACCAATGCGCAACTTTATGAAATTGGTAATTTAGGTGTGACGATTGATCACGGACAACATAAATCAAACGAATGGTTTATCACTGATTTGTCGCAGTTGGAAATTCAGAAATTAATTGACAATGGGGTGCCTCACGAAATCTTAATTGAAGATGTCGCTACCTACTACGCCTTGCACAGTGGGGATGCATCGCCAAAATCGGATCGGGTAGAATGTCCAGATGGTATTTCGTCGGGGATGGAGATTGTCACCCCAAGTAATTTCCATTTAGGATCGATGGGAGGATATTATACGTATGAAGCATATCTAACAGAATTGGACGAAATGCGGGCTGCTTTTCCAGATTTGATCACCGAAAAAACAGGAATTTCAGATTTCTTAACATGGGAGTCTCGGCCAATTCATTGGGTTCGGATTTCTGACAACGCCGATTCGGATGAAGCTGAAAAAGAAGTTTTATACACCGCCATTCACCATGCGCGCGAACCGATGAGTTTGTCGCAAACAATCTTTTATATGTGGTATCTCCTTGAAAATTACGGAACAAATGCGGAGGTAACTTTTTTAGTTGATCATACCGAAATGTATTTTGTTCCAATGATTAATCCCGATGGTTATAAACGAAATCAGACCACCAATCCCGGCGGTGGTGGTATGCACCGTAAAAACCGAAACCCAGGAATTGGCACTTCTAATAAAGGGGTTGATTTAAATAGAAATTACGATTACCATTGGAATGAAACAGGAACATCACCTGACGAAGATGGAGATACCTATGCGGGGACTTCCGCCTTTTCAGAGCCAGAAACCCAAGCTATTAAATGGTTTTGCGAAAACCATGATTTTCTTTTTGCATTTAATGCACATTCTCATGGCGATTTATTGCTTTATCCATTTGGTTGGTCAACAGGTGCAATGGCGGCAGACAATGATTATTTTGATGCCTATTCACATAAAATGTCCATGTTTAACAATTATACCGCTCAAAAATCCTCGGCTTTGTATGAAGCTTCTGGTGATTCAGACGACTGGATGTACGATGCGGATTTAGATGCAAAACCAAAAGTTTATGCCATGACACCTGAAATTGGCGACGCTTTTTGGCCTCCTAGTTCTGCCATAATTCCAACTTGCAAAGAAATGTGGTGGTCTAATTTATTGTTGTCTCATTTAACACATGTGTATGGGTTGACCGAAGATTTGGAAATCAATCAAATTGAGACAGAAGTTGGGTATTTTAGTTATAATTTACAACGATTTGGAATTGAAGATGGTGATTTGACTATTTCCATTACCCCTTTGGTGGGCATCACAACAGTTGGCGGTGAAAATGTCCATTCGCTAGATTTATTGGAAGAGGTGGAAGATTCAATTAGCTATGATTTGGTGGCAGATATCGCATTTGGAGATGAGATAAAATACATCCTTCATACCAGCAATGGGGATTGGACACGTAACGACACTATTGTTAAAACGTTTGGGGCTGGAGAACTTGTTTTTACGGATGCATGCGATGATTTAACAAATTGGATTGGGGATTGGAATATTACCGATGAAATTTTTTATTCAGCATCAAATTGCATCACAGACAGTCCATTTGACCCCACTTATAGTAACAACCTGAATAAAAGTGTCGAATTGAATCAGACCTTTAGTTTGGAGCATGCCACTTATGCCTACGTTAATTTTTATGCGCAATGGGAAATCGAGAATGATTACGATTATGTACAATTTATGATTTCGACGGACGAAGGTGGTTCATGGACACCACTTTGTGGAAATTATACCAATACAGGGGTAGATCCTCAAGATGTTGGCGAACCACTTTACGATGGCAATCAAACAAGTTGGGTTTTTGAAGAAGTTAATTTGATTGATTATTTGGAAGAACCTAATGTGCGCTTTAAATTTCGATTGATCACCGATGAAGGTGTGCAAGCAGATGGATTTTATTTTGATGATTTCAGTCTTTCAACTGACGGCGATGGAACTTCTGATATTGGATTTATCGAATTTTCTGAAGAATCAATAAAAATTTATCCAAATCCTGCCAACGAATTCATCCGAATTAAAACCGCCGATCAAGATGAAGTGGTTTTAATTGAAGTATATGATGAAATTGGACAATTGGTAAAAAGTGTGTACGAAAATCCATCGTTCATTTCTACAACGGATTTGTCTGATGGAATTTATTTTGTGCGGTTAACTAATTCATCAAACGAATCTGTTACAAAACGCTTTTCGATAGTACGTTAATTATTGTATCTATTTTATCCTTAAACCAAACGCTAAATTAGCGTGTGTTTATAAGGCTAATTTTATTGGCTTAGCTGAATAAGTATTTCGTAATTTCACCACAAGTGGATGGAAATTAACGCATAGAAGAGGAACCGTTTTAACTTTCGGATCATGTCCGAACCAACGAGTTTGCTCAATTTTATATTATAAATCGGTATTAGATTCGATGCAAAAAGAAACCAATTATCCGTTTTGTTGTCTAATTTGAGTAAAAAAACGGCTAATTCAATAGATTTTTTACAAAATATCCAAAATAATTTTGTACATTGGCTTAGAATGCGCAAAGGTTTAATTGTTTGATAATCTTTAAATATGTTATCTTTTAATCCAACAAGTAATCTTTTACATATTCCTTAAGTGCACATCAGGTTATATTTATCCAAAAAAATAAACGACCTGAATAGGCACAAAATTAAAAACTAACGTAAAATGAAAAAACTCTTACTAGTTATTACTTATAACCTATTTGCTGCATTTAATATTGTAGTTGCCCAAGGAGGTCCGTTGGATCTAACATTCGATGCCGACGGTATTGTTTTTACCACAACTGGAACTTTTGGCGAGGCTAACTCTGTAGCTATACAACCCGATGGGAAAATTGTGGTGGCGGGCACTAGTAACATGATCGATGTAGGCAGCTTTACATTAACTCGTTATAATACCAATGGTGATTTAGATCTTGACTTTGGCACCGATGGTATTGTTTCTACTTTTATTGGAGTCGGTGGTGGAAAGGTAAGTTCTGTTGCCATACAGATGGATGGAAAAATTGTGGTCGTGGGATCATATTACAACTTCGATCATTGGGATCTTGCATTAACGCGATACAATGCCGATGGTAGTCTAGATCTTAGCTTCGGTACGGATGGTATTGTTGTTACTCCCCTTGGAACTTCTGATGAAATGGGACTTTCTTCAGCGCTGCAAACAGATGGAAAAATTGTGGTAGGCGGATTTATTTCCGACGGAATTGTTGATGACTTTGCTGTAACTCGTTTTAATACGGATGGCAGTTTAGATCTTAGCTTCGGTACGGGTGGATTTGTTATCACTTCTTTTGGAACATATGATGATTGGGCAGAATCAGTTGCCATACAATCAGATGGAAAAATTGTAGCAGCGGGATGGACCTTAACTGGATTTGATTTTGCTTTAAGTCGTTATAATACTGATGGCAGCTTGGACCTCACATTTGATACCGATGGTATGGTCACAACTAATTTTGGTGCTTATTTTGGAGCGGCTAAATCAGTCGCGATACAAGCAGATGGTAAAATTGTGGCAGCGGGAAAAACCGGCCACGACGGAATTCCGGTTTTTGCATTAACTCGCTATAATACCGATGGTAGTTTAGACCTCACATTTGATACCGACGGTATTGTTATTACAACTATTGGAGATGTTGATAATATGTTAAACTCTGTTATTTTACAATGGGATGGAAAAATTGTGGCTGCAGGATATAGCGACGACGGTCCAACTACTGATTTTACGTTAACTCGTTATAACACAGATGGCAGTTTAGACCTCACATTTGATACCGATGGTAAGGTTACCACTAATATTGGCACTGGCGAAAGTGTAGCAAATTCCTTGAAAATGCAGGCAGATGGAAAAATTGTCGTAGCGGGAACAAGCCAAAACGGAGCAAGTTCTCGTTTTACAGTGGTGAGATATGATAATGGAACTGCCCTCGGAATAAACACGAACGGTGAGCAAAACACGGAAATAAATTTTTACCCAAACCCAGCAACCGATAAACTAAACATTTCTTTAGCCGAAAACGAAGAATCACAACTTCAAATTTTCAATTCAATGGGTATGTTGGTAAAAGAAATTTCAATAACACAAACTTCCCAAATTAATATATCCGATTTATCAAATGGGCTCTTTTTTATGTATTTAACTTCAGATGGTAAAATCATAGCAACTGAAAAATTAATAATTACAGACTGATAGTTAAACATCATTTCGATTAATTGAACGATAAGGGGAGCAAGAAGATAGGTTTTATTTCGATTGTTTCACTCTCAACAAAGCGACTGTCGCAATTAATGAAACTGGGATAATTGAGTTTACGGAAACATAAATCCAACATTAATTTCAATCGAGGATTTGTCTGAAGGGATTTATTTTGTGCGGTTAACTAATTCATCGAATGAATCTGTCACTAAACACTTTTCGATAGTACGTTAATTATTGTATTTATTTTATTCTTAAACGAAACGCTGAATTGGCATGTGTTGATAAGACCAGTTTTAATGGCTTAGATGAATAAGTATTTCGCAATTTCACCATAAGTATTTGGAAATTAACGCATAGAAGAGTAACCTTTTTAACTTTCGGATCATGTCCAAACCAAAGAGTTTGCTTAATTTTATAATCTAAATCGGTATTAGATTCTATGAAAAAAGATACCAATTATCCGTTTTGTTGTCTAATTTCAGTAAAAAAAACGGTCAGTTACATAGATTTTTTTACAAAATATCCAAAATAATTTTGTACATTGGCTTAGAATGCGCAAAGGTTTTATTGTTTGATAATCTTTTAATATGTTATCTTTTAATCGAACAAGCAATCTTTTAATACCTTGCACACATCAAAATAGATTTCATGAAAAACTCGTTGACGATTTTACTAATCACGCTAATGCCAATACTGGCTTTTAACCAACTTCAATATGCAACTGTGAAGATTTATGCCACCAACGCACAACTGCATGAAATTGCAAATTTAGGCGTAACGGTCGATCATGGTCAGCATAAATCAAACGAATGGTTTATCACGGATTTGTCTCAACTAGAAATTCAGAAATTAATAGACAATGGGGTGCCCCATGAAATCTTAATTGAAGATGTCGCCACTTACTACGCTTTACATAGTGGAGATGCCTCACCAAAAGCTGATCGGGCAGATTGTCCTGATGGTTCATCTTCGGGAGGAGAGATTGTGACCCCAAGTAATTTCCATTTAGGATCAATGGCAGGTTATTATACGTATGAACAATATTTAACCGAATTGGATGAAATGCGCGCTGCTTACCCAGATTTAATTACTGAAAAGGCTGGTATTTCTGATTTTCTTACCTGGGAGTCTCGACCAATTCATTGGGTTCGAATTTCAGATAACGCGGATTCCGACGAAGTAGAAAAAGAAGTTTTATATACGGCACTTCACCATGCGAATGAGCCGATGAGCTTGTCACAAACAATCTTTTACATGTGGTATCTTCTTGAAAATTATGGAACTAATCCAGAAGTAACTTATTTGGTTGATCACACAGAAATGTACTTTGTACCAATGATCAATCCCGATGGATATAAACGAAATCAAACCACCGATCCTGAAGGCGGAGGAATGCACCGTAAAAACCGAAACCCAAGCATAGGTACCTATAATAAAGGTGTTGATTTAGATAGAAATTACGATTACCATTGGAATGAAACAGGAACATCACCTGAAGAAGATGGAGATGCCTATGCAGGGACTTCCGCCTTTTCAGAGCCAGAAACCCAAGCCATTAAATGGTTTTGTGAAAACCACGATTTTCTTTTTGCATTTAACGCACATTCTCATGGCGATTTATTGCTTTATCCATTTGGTTGGTCAACGGGTGCGATGGCGGTAGACAACGATTTTTTTGATGCCTATTCTCACAAAATGGCCATGTTTAATAATTACACCGCTCAAAAATCATCTGCATTATATGAAGCCGCTGGAGTTGCTGACGATTGGATGTATGACGGTGATTTGGACTTAAAACCTTCAATTTACGCCATGACTCCCGTAGTTGGTAATTCTTTTTGGCCATTAAGCGAAGTGATTATTCCAACGTGTAAAGAAATGTTAAAGTCCAATTTAATGATGTCCCAATTAGCGCATGTATATGGGCTGACGAAAGATTTAGAAACGAATCAAATCGAAACGGAGGTTGGATATTTTAGTTATAACCTTCAAAGATACGGTATTCAAGATGGTGATTTTACGATTTCTATCACACCATTAGTAGGAATCACTTCGGTGGGAGGTGAAAATGTGCACACGTTAGATTTGTTAGATGTGTTGGAAGATTCGATCAGCTATGATTTGGTTGCAGATATAGTTGCCGGGGATGAGATTAAATATATTCTACAAACCAGCAATGGGGAATGGACTCGAAATGATACCATTACGAAAGCATTTGGCGGAGGAGAAGTTGTTTTTGAAGATGATTGTTCCGGTATGGGCAACTGGTCCGGTACATGGGGTCTTACTGGCGAAAAATACTATTCGGCATCCCGTTGTATTGCGGACAGTCCATATGACTTTTATCACGACAATGCAGATAACAGTATTGAATTAAATGAGACGTTTAGTTTTGAACATGCCACCTACGCCTACGTTAATTTTTATGCCCAATGGGAAATCGAGAATGATTACGATTATGTACAATTTATGATTTCGACCGACGAAGGTGATTCATGGACACCACTTTGTGGGTATTATACCAATACTGGGGTATTTCCTCAAGATGTCGGTCAGCCTGTTTATGATGGTAATCAAGGCAGTTGGGTTTATGAAGAGATTAATTTGATTGATTATTTGGAATCTCCTGCTGTCCGCTTCAAATTTCGTTTAATATCGGACGAAGGGTTTACAGGAAATGGATTTTACTTTGATGATTTCAGTCTGACTACCGATGGTAGCCTAATTCCCGGGTCAGGAGTCGACGAATTCACACAAGAATTAATCAAAATTTATCCAAATCCTACAAGTGATTTTATTCAAATAAAAATTGCAAAATCAATGGTGATTAACAAAGTAGAAGTTTATAATGAACTAGGCCAATTAGTAAAATCTATTTCCGAAAATCCAACATTGATTTCAATCGGGGATTTGTCTGAAGGGATTTATTTTGTGCGGTTAAATAATTCATCGAATGAATCTGTCACAAAACGATTTTCAGTTATTCGTTAATTAGGACATTATCCCATATAACGATAACCAACACCTTTTACGGTGCGAATGATTTCTGAACCAAAGCGTTCCCTTAATTTGCGTACATGAACATCGATTGTTCGGTCGGACATATTACTATCTCCCCAAACGTTTGAAAGAATGTCTTCGCGTCGAAAAACTTTGTCCGCGTCTGTCATTAAATAGGTCAACAATTCAAATTCTTTTTTAGGAATAATAATTTCCTTCCCATCTTTCGTAATCGAATATTTTTCAACATCCAC
>JADZFJ010000477.1 GCA_020849935.1 Crocinitomix sp.
CCTTAAAGGACAAGCAAAACTCAGATTAGTTGAGGCCACGAAAGAAATAATCGAACAATTAAGTGATGAATTTAATGAGGTATGGTGTGTTTTTGACATGGATCTCAAACAAGGTGCTGCTGAATTTGCCGATTTTGACAATGCGATCGTCAAAGCTGAATTGCTGGGATACAATGTTGCTTATTCGAATGATGCATTTGAACTTTGGTTTTATTTGCATTATCATTTTACCGAGACCAAAAATTTAAGGACGTTTTATTATAATGAACTCAGCAAAAAATTTGGAATCAATTATTTAAAAGATGGGAAAAAATATGCTTTCTGTTTAAAGATCTATGCTATTCTGGAAAACAGTGAAAATTCCTCGCAACGTTTAGCGATAGAAAGGGCGAAAAAATTGTTTGAACAACAAATAAATCTCCCCTATCATCAACAAAATCCTACTACTAAAGTCTTTGAATTAGTGGAAAATTTAAATAAAAACTTGAGACGTTAATCACAACGATTTCTACTGATTATTCAATCTGGAATTAAACGATGTTACAAATTCCATCACCTTTAAATAAACGTATTCCAATTCTTGCGAAGTAACACAATAAGGAGGATTAATAAAAATTACATTGCCCAAGGGTCGAATCAATAATTCATTTTCTAAGAAGAATTGATAAGCTTCTGAGCGCATTTCTGAAAAATAGGAACTCCCCTCACCTACTTCAACTTCTAAAGACAAAATGGTACCGATAGATTTGGCCGATCGAAAAACGGGGTTATTTCCATGTGCATCTATAAATCGCCGATGCGAATCAGAAATTTTTTTAATCGCATCAAGGGTTGATTGGTCTTCAAAAAGATCCAACGAGGCGCAAATGGCCGCACATGAAAGTGGGTTACCTGTAAACGAATGTCCATGCAACAGTGCTTTGGTGGTTTCATTTGATAGAAAAGCCTCAAATATTGATTGGGTCGCCACGGTTAATCCAATGGGCATAACCCCACCAGTGACACCTTTTGACAAACAAATAATATCGGGAATTTGTTTCAGTTGATGTGTTGCGAAAAAAGTTCCAGTCCGATAAAATCCCGTCATCACTTCATCGGCCACTGTGAGTACATTATATTTTTTTGCAATAGAAATAAAGGCGTCCAACCATTCGGCTTTGTAAATCCGCATGCCAGCCGCACCTTGCACCAATGGCTCGAAAATAAATCCTGCAAAGGATGCTGTCGAAAATAAACTTTCAATCTTTTCAAGCAATTCTGAGAAATTTTCTTCGGTTGGGAAAGGAATAAAATCAACCTCAAAAAACAAATGCTCGAATGGTGCATTAAAATATCCCCTTTGCCCAACTGACATGGCGCCGAATGTATCACCGTGGTAAGCTCCTTCGAGGGCTAAGAATCGTTTTTTTTCAATTCCTTTGTTGTGCCAATATTGATACACCATTTTAATAGCAACTTCCACACTTGTCGAACCGTTATCAGAAAAAAATACCTTTTGAAAGCCAGTTGGCAAAATTTTGATGATTCGTTCCGCAACTTCCACCGCTTTGGGATGGGTAACTCCAGCAAAAATCACATGATCTAATTCTAAAAATTGAGCATGAATTTTACCAGCAATGTATTCATTTCCATGCCCATGGTTAATGGTCCACCAAGAGGAATTGACATCCAAATATTTTTTTCCATCGACTGAATAGAGCCAAGCTCCTTTTGCTTTTACAATTGGAAGAGGAATTGGTGCTGTTTGCGCCTGCGTAAAGGGATGCCAGACAAATTCTTGATCCTTTGCTAGTAAATCCATCTTATTTCAAATCAAAAAGATCATTTACGCCAATTGGTCGATCCACAGTAAACCCTTCGGCGTAAGGAACGCCAATACTTCGTCCATATTCTCCCCATCTCCCCTTTAAAAATTCTAAAAATTCTTTGGATGAAATTGGGGTCGCTGGTTCGTTGGATTCTGGATTATAAAATTGTGTCTTATAAGCTAATATTGAGGCGATTTTTTGATCAACATAGGGTGTGATATCCACCACAAAATCAGGCTTTAAATAATGATCTTGAATGTATCCAAACACATTTTTCGGACGCCATTTTTCTTGTTTAACTCCCTCGTAAAATGTCTCAATCTTTAATAATCCGGCTAAAAAACAGGCCTCTTTTGCTAATACAGCTCCTTTTCCATGGTCTGGATGCCGATCTGAATAGGCATTCACCAAAACAATTTCTGGTTGAAAATAACGAATTTGTTCAATTAACCTCAATTTGTTTTCTTTTGAAAAATCGAAAAAACCATCCCCTAAATTTAAATTTACACGGGCATGAATCCCCATAATTTTTGATGCTTCAGCCGCCTCTTCATATCGCGTCGCAATAGTGCCGCGTGATCCCAATTCTCCCTCCGTCAAGTCAACAATCGCCACTTTTTTTCCCAAACCAATTTCGTGAATTAATGTCCCAGATGCAGACAATTCAATGTCGTCAGGATGTGCGCCAAAAGCTAAAATATCTACTTTCATTTTTTATTTATTCGTCCCAAATTTCCCCGCATGACGGTTAATTTGTTCCATTAATTCTGCTAAGTTAGTGGAAAGTACATTGACATTAATCACCACTGGTGTTTTATAAATCGTTAGATTTTGATTCAACAACCGTTTTATCGCCGAATTTTTTGCTCCTTCAATATATTTGTTCGGTTTTTTCACCTTTACAATCAACAATTTAGAACTTGCGGTTGAATGCGTGGTCACCCCTATAATTTCTTGCCATTTGATGAGGCCAAAATTAATTGAACTTGATTGATCGTCAATACCAATTTGGCTAATCGACAAGCCTGCCGTTTCTAATTTAATATAACGGGCAAATGTTCCTGAAACCACTACAAAGAAAACTAAGAACGCAAATGAAATCACGGTAAAAATGGTTGGACTCATCCAATTTTGTTCTTGTCCGACCAAATAAACAGCCATAAAAACGAGCAACCCTAAAACCGCATATAAAACGGTCATAAAGATCATTTTTTTTCGGTTTACAGGGATAAAAATTGAAGTTGACATGGGTTAATTAGTTTTGTTTTTAAAAAATTCTTTGAATTGAATTCCAACAGGCGAGGCTTCATTTGGTTGTCTCCAATTTCGCCAAATCTCTACAAATAAAACCAAGTAAACACAAACATATTCAGCTACTTGTAAGAAGGGATTTGCTTTAAACTCAGGATTAGAATATGCGAAATAACTTAACATCACCACTATCGACCAAACTAGGGCAAATTTGTATTGCGTAAAAATGGCCATCACTAAAATCATACTTAGATACCACGGATGAACAGTTGATGCCATGCTGTAATAAATCATCAAGGCAAACATCATTCCTTTAAAAATGTCGAGATCGTTGCGATAAGCTTTGAATACCGCCAAGGTCAAAATTCCAATCGTGGCGATGGAAGACAATAGTGGACCAGTCGTTAAAATTGGATCCCATCCATTTATTGCGAACCCAATTTCACTGATGAGTGCCGAAATACTTCCGTTAAATTGGAACCGAATAAAATACTCTTGCACACTTTGCATCATGTTACCAAAAAATTCAGGTGTCATTAAGATTCCTCCAACCGCTAATAATGTAAAGGCCACCATCGCCGAAAAACCAAGACTTATTTTCCAGCCCATTTTCTTAAACACAAAAGGAATTAACATCAACGGAATTAGTTTAATCTGAACGGCTAAACCAAAAAACAATCCTCCAGTAATCCACGAATTTTTGAGAACGAAATAAATGGAAGCGAGTAACAAGAAAATCATCACGCCTTCAAAATGTACATTGCCTGAAAATTCTAAAATAATGAATGGATTCAGCGCATACAACCAAATTTTATGTGCCGAAACTCCTAGGTGAATGGCAATTTTTCGTGCAAAATAGATTGCTCCAAGATCAGCCAACAACAAAACGACTTTAAAAAATAGTACGTTCGCTACGATACTATCTGAAAAATAAGCTGGTATGAAAAAAATCAATTGATTAAGAACCGGATAACAGGTATAATGATCAGCCGATAGTTCACCCATTCCATGAAATAAAATCCTTTTGTAAGGATCTCCCAAAAAATCCGCGTGTGAAATTAATTCGTTCGGCGTATGTGCGAACGGATTAATTCCATTGGTCATTAATTCGCCATCCCAAATAAACCGATAAAAATCATTGGAGAGTTGGGGAGCAGAAAAAAGCAGAATTAATCGCACTAGGATGGCTAAAAATAAAAAATGACTGAATTTTAATTGCCATTTATTTAACCACAAGACATAAAATGTGACAAATAAACCCAAATATTGAGCGATAAAAAAGGTGAAGTTTTCACGAGGGGTTTGATAGCCTATACTCCACACCAACAGGCACATTACGAGTGTTAGCAGTAAGGGGAAAACGATGCTTAAAAATCGACTTTTTGACA
>JADZFJ010000478.1 GCA_020849935.1 Crocinitomix sp.
CGATTTATTTGAAAAGGCATGTTTTAGAGAATTAGATATTAGTTCGTTGAAAATTAGTGCGATGGGCACAATGACATTGGAAGTCACATATTTTAATTCAATATTAAAAGTAATGTTGACAGGAATATTGAGAATATAAGAATTTAAGATGTTTTTGGAAAGGGATTGTAAATATGGTTCTAACTCAATTTTATTTAAATCTTTTGATTGATACATTTGATTATGAATTAAGGCCATGGCGCTTATTCGATCAATTGCTTCATTAAAGTGGATCACTGCTTCTTCGTTTTCAATGTCACGGGATTGCAGACGTAATAAACTGGTAATTACTTGTAAATTGTTTTTGACGCGGTGATGAATTTCTTTTAACATGGCTGTTTTTTCCCTGTTTTGATTTTCTACCACTTCGTTTTTAAATTCGAGCTCTTTATTTAAGGTTTGATATTGTTCAGCCGCTGTAGAATTTCGTTTCAGAAATTGATGAATGAGGTAGCCAATGACCATGGCGCATAAAAAGGCGTTAAAGGCAAGTGAAAACAATTCCCCTTGCGAAAGCTCTTCGATCAGTGAAAGGTTGTGATTGGAATAAAAAACGATGTACAACGCAATCGCAGAAAATTGAATTAAGATGGAGATGTTTCCAGCCAATTTACCCAACGTAAAATAGGTGAAGAGGGCAATGATGATCATCCACAAAGGATCGACAAAATGAAAAGAATCATTTAAAAGTAATAAAGTTAAAATGGTCAGCGTATTGCCGATGATAGACATTAAAAGGGCAGGTAATTTGTAATTTTTGGTGGTAATTTGTAGAATCGTTAACGAGGCACAACTCAAAAGTCCGATTGAATTTAGGTAGATGACATCCTGATCCAGAAAAAAGAAGGTGATTCCAAGAATTAGCAAAATTACACCCAAAAAAATATTCAATCGAAGGGTAAGTTGATACCTACTTTGCTCAAAAAAGTCAGAATTTTTTTTATTCGTAGCATCAACCATACTTCAAGGTACGCATTTTTTTTGATTATGTTTCGCAGAATATATTGAATTGGGATGAATTGTTTAAATTTGTGATTTATGCAACAAATATTTGAAAACAAGGTTGTTTGGATCATTGGGGCTTCATCAGGCATTGGTGAAGAAACGGCCCGTCAAATGAATGCGTTAGGTAGTTTTGTTGTGCTTTCGGCACGAAATATCGACAAATTAAAAGTGGTGCAAAGCAAACTTGCACATCCTGCCAAATCATTGGTGTATGCACTTGATTTAGAAGATCAATCGAACTTTGAATCGGCAGCCAAGGAAATTTTTACCCAATGCGGAAGCATTGATGTTTTGGTGAATAACGGTGGTGTTAGTCAACGAAGTGATGCAAGTGAAACAACGATGGCCACCGATCGACGAATTATGGAAATTAATTATTTCGGAAATATCGCCATCACCAAGGCTGTTTTACCTTATATGCAAAAACAAAAATCGGGGCATATTGTTGTAATTTCAAGTATAGCAGGGAGTTTTGGTTTTTATTTACGATCTGCTTATTCAGCATCCAAACATGCGTTAAAAGGATTTTACGAAAGTCTGCTCTTGGAAGAGGCGAAAAACAATATTTCTGTGACTTTGGTTTATCCGGGTAAAATTAACACGGAGCTTTCCATTTCGGCGTTAACAGGTGATGGAAAAACGCATGGATTAATGGATCACAATCAAAAAACAGGAATGCCTGTAGAAGAATGTGTGGCTAAAATGGTCAAAGCGATCAAACGAAAAAAGAAAGAAGTTTTTATCGGGAATAAGGAAATTTGGGCGGTGTATATCAAACGGTTTTGTCCTCCTCTTTTTTGGCGCATCATTAAAAATCAACCCCCAACTTAAATTAATTCGTATGACGGAGAATTCTCCCATTTCATTTTACCAAGAAAATTGTACTCATTTTGCCGAAAAATTAAAAACTATCAAACGAAAATTGTTTCGTATTGGAATGTTGCGATTGGCGTTGTTTTTAATGATTGTTGGTGTGGTGTACCTGCTTCGCACTCAAACGAATTTAATGATTTTATCTGCATTGGGTGGATTGGTTGTTTTTTTAGTGCTCGTTTCTAAAACAACGGCTATTAGATCCGAAAAAAGGCGGATTGAAAAATTACTTGAACTAAACAAAAAGGAACTCAGCATTTTAAATCGTGAATTGACTGGAATTGATGAAGGGCGTGATTTTTTGGATGATCAACATTTTTATAATCAAGACATTGATTTGTTCGGAGCAGGTTCTATTTTTCAGTTGATTAACAGAACAGGAACTGTAAAGGGCCGTGAAAAATTAGCTGAATTTTTGAATGCGAATGAAATAGAAGGGGTCTTATCCCGGCAACAAGCGATTGAAGAATTGAGTAAAATGGCTACTTGGCGTCAAGATTTTCAAACTACGGCGGCCTTAATTGAATCGCAAATTGAACACGAAACGATTTTGAAATGGATGTTAAATTACCGTGGGAGAATTCAGGCAATTTTCCGTTGGCTCCCCAACATTATTTCGATCGGATCAATTTTGATGTTTACAGCGTATGGTTTTGGTTTTATTTCTGGCGGACTCATTCTAGTTTGGTTTTTTGTTGGGTTGATAATTACGTTGTTTTACATCGCACATATCAATAAGCTTTACCAATCAGCCACGCAAATGACGGAGACTTTTGCCAGTTATTCGAGGTTGTTATTAGAAATTGAAAATAAAAACTTTACATCAGAATTGCTTGTCAATCAGCAAAATAAAATTAAATCAAATGGGCAAAAAGCTTCGACAATTCTGAATCAATTAGCCAAAGATTTGAATAGTTTGGATCAACGGAATAATTTCTTGTTCGCTTTGGGTGGAAATGGATTTTTATTGTGGGACCTCAAATATGCTTATCGGATTGAACGATGGATTCAACAAAATGCCCAATTAGCGGCAGAGTGGTTTGAGGTGATTGCGTTTTTTGATGCCTATAATTCGTTGGGAAATTATGCTTACAATTATCCCAATTCAATTTATCCAACCCTAAGTGAAAGTGAAAATGTCCTGATTTCTGCCGATTCAATTGGACATCCACTCTTGAAAGAAGAATCGC
>JADZFJ010000479.1 GCA_020849935.1 Crocinitomix sp.
AAAAAATGCCCTTTGATTAACATCGAAGGGCATTTTTTGTTTAAAAGAATTGGGCAAAAAGCAGATTTAAGCCAAATCCATGATAACTAAACTATTTTTCAGTCTTTTATTTACTTGTTTTTTAGGCGTTATTAACCTAAAGGCAAATGAAAAATTAGATTCGCTTTTAGTCGCTTTGTCCGATTTAACCAATAAAAATTCGGCAAGTGAGGTCCGAGAAAAAGCCTTGTTGTGCCGCGAAATCGCCGATTGGTACCAAGAAGCTTACACCGATCAAGAATACACCCGTGTATATTTATTACAATCCATTGATCATTCCAAAAAGTGTATTTCAATGGAAAAAAAGCCCGACGATTACATTTTTCTATCGAATTTATACCGCGATTTATCACTTTTTGAGCTTTTTAAAGGCAATGTAAAAGAATCGAATGCCTATATTCTTTTGTGCGAACAGACCCTTTTTAAGTTAAAAAATAAAATTCCTGATGCAGCTTTTGACAAGGCTACCTTTGAATTTTATCACTCCACTTTTGCCCTTTATTTTACCGTGGGAAATTTTGCCGAAGCAGAACGAAGTATGCAAAAAGCATTTGAAATTACCGACCGCGACACCAGTTTAGCCAAAATGAAAATTAATTTGTACAGCGAAATTTCCATCTGTTACGCCAAACAAAACAAAATTCAAGAATCAATCGACGCAGCATTAACAGGCTTGAAATTGTACGAACAAAAACCGCTAACCGATCAACCCCACGATCGGTTTCTTAATTTTTATTTACGCGCCGAATTCACCGCGGGACATTTTGAAACGGTGGACAGCATCATCAAATCCTATCCAATTTATGATTCGTTTGAAAGTATGTCTTTGTTTTTGGATCAAAATAAGGATTTAGTTACCCGGAGTTTTTTCGAAAATTTGTTTTTGGTGGGAGCGGCCAACCGTGAATTATTCATAAAAACGGGTAAAATTGAATACCTTCAAACAGGCTATCAATGGTTGAAAGATGCCTTTTTACTCGCCGAAGAATTAACCCTTTACAATGGCGGTGAACGACTTGGAAACAGCCTTGTTCGCCCGCGAGAAAAATTAGGAAGTTTACTTCAAATTTACGGTGATTTTGAATCAAAATCTAAACTAACCAAGCTTAAAATTGCAGAGTTGCTTAAAATCATTGACGTTTATCAATCCAATCGCCTTCACCTCGAACGCATCTCGCACCAAGCCAACGCCCAATTATGGGTCAGGGAAAAAGAGCTCAAAAATGAAATCGATTTTATCATGGGCAAAATTGAAGAATTGTCCAAAATTGGCGGAAAAGAAGCTGAAATTGATTCATTATCGACACTTTTTAATCAAAAAACTATCGAAATCTATCAAATTAAACGAAAATCTAAAAAAGAAAAAGTATTAACCGAATACCAAATTTCAACCAGCGATTTTGCCTTGCACTTTCAAAACCATCTAAAAAAATCCGACAAAACCCTTTTAACTTATTTCTATTTTCAACCCCATCAATCCATTTATATTATTGGCGCTTCAGGCGATACAGCCTTTTTCCGAACAGTCAAGGTGCCAGAAACCGTGGTGTCAGAAATTGAATCGGCTTATTTTCTCAATGCGGCATTTCAAAGCAAGCCCGAAACAATTGCCAAGCAGCGAAAATTAAATCACCTTTTATATTCGTACCTGATTGAGCCCGTGAAGGATTTACTCAAAACCGAACAATTATTAATTTACCCTTTACACGAAATAAGTTACATTAGTTTTGATGCGCTCATAGACAATAACGACCGGTATTTGGTTGAATCTTATAGTTTTCAATACACTTCTTCCTTGTATTCGTTAATGGAGCAAGCACCTTCTAATTCGGCACCACGCGAAAAGCCAATCAGTTTTTATCCATCTAATTATGGCAACGATTCACTCGCTTATTTAGTGAATGCCAAACATGAAATAGAATCATTAGAGAAAACATTGGGTGCGCAAACCATGAAAGACAGTGCCGCCACCAAACAAAATTTTATACAAACCACCAACAACCGACAATTAATTCATTTGGCTTCCCATTCAATATTGGATTTTAATCGCCCTTACGAATCGTATATTTTGTTTAATGAGGTAGCCGATTCAACGGCCAATCGCTTATACGCCCACGAAATTTTTTCCATGTCCATATCATCCGATTTAATTACACTCAGTTCCTGTAATTCGGCCAAAGGTAAAGTAGAGGAGGGCATAGGTATTGTGAGTCTGTCAAACGCATTTTATTTTGCCGGCGTACCAGCAACGGTAAGTAGTTTGTGGAGCGCACAAGACAAAAGTTCATCCGAAATTATGGCGAATTTTTATCAAAATCTTGCCAATGGCGACACAAAATCCGAAAGTTTACGAAAAGCAAAATTGGCTTATTTGAAAGGCGCAGACAAACTCAAAAGTCAACCGTTTTTTTGGGCAAATTACGTTTTATTTGGCAATGACACCCCGCTATTTGAAGCTGAAAAAAAGACCCCTTGGTATTCCTATGTTATCGGTCTACTTGTCGCGGTGGCCTTATTTTTTGTGGGACGCTCTTATTTCAAATCACTCAACAAAGCCTGAGCAGCGGTAAAATAAGAACTTTCCGATTGAATCGAATTCAGGATTTTTTCACATCCATCCACATCCTCGTTACCTAAATACGCCAAGGCTAAATGATAGGTCGTAATTTCATGAAAAACAGATAATTCAGCATTGGACAAAATCGTTTCATAACCAGAAATTGCCGCTTTAAAATCGTTTATCGCCAAATAAGATTCAGCCAAATAAAATTGAGCCCGAGCATCGGCAGTGGTTACCTTAAATTGTTCGATTGCTTCGCTATATTTTTTTTGATCGTAAAATTCCAATCCCTTGTCCAAGGTCGAAACTTCCCCCCGTACTGTAATCACATTGTCATACGGTTCAAAATTACTGGCAAACAACTCCGCCGCCGAGGGATGACTTGTCATAAAATTCACCAAAACAAAACCAATAATAGCCAAAGCCGCCACGGCAACCAACAGCGGCCAACGAATTATTTTAGCCGATTTCTTTTCCGATTCAGTCGGCTCCCAATGCGTTAAATTGTCTTTAAACGTGCTAATTTCAAGGTCGCGCAAACCAGATGTCATTGCTTTAAAATCTTCAAATTCCGCCGAAAAAGCAGGGTCATTATTAAGTTTGTTTTCAAACTCAACCCTTTCTTCCACGGTCAATTCGTTGTTCAAATACCCATCAAAAAGCTCAAATAAAATTTCGGTTGGTTCCATTTACTTACCCATTAATTCTTTCAACTTCATCAAGCACAAATATTTTTTCTTTTTTGCACCCAATTCATTTTTATACCCAGTTTTCAGAGCAATGGCCTCCATGCTATTTTCGTCCCAATAGTAAAGCCTTAAAATCGACTGACAAGGCTCTCCTAACAAACTCATCGCCTTGGTTAATTGCAACCTCAACGATTCATCTATCGCACTTGGGGCAAACACATTTCCAAATAAATCAATTTCCGATAAAATTGGTTCGTCTGTATTTTGCACATCCGTCGCGTTTTTCGACTGTTCGCGCCACCACTCTTTCACAACCATTTTTCCAATACCAAACAAGTACGTGTCAATGCGCGCATTTAAATCAACAATTTTATCCCGTTTAATATTAAAATAAAGCACGGTAAAACTCCGCTGATAAATTTCGTCTTGCGCCGCTAGGTCCTTCATTCCATACTGCCCTCTCAACCAATTAATAAATTTTGGTTTTAAGGATTTATACAGTTGTTGAACCAAGCGTTCGTCTTGATTTTTAATGAATGCTATAGTTGTTTTATTGTCCACTTGATGACACCAAAAAAGAAATAGTAACCGTAAAATTAAATTTAATGTGTAAAAATAGATAAAACTTTTGCCACCTGTTAACCGTGTACTCATTTTTTACCCACAAATCAGGACATTTTTTTTTACTTATTTTCTTGGGTGCTTTAACGGTATCCGCCTCCAAGTCCTCGTTTAAAACACGCACTTTTTAAAGAAAAATAAACGAGCTCCTAAAGTCGCTGTTTATTTTCTAAAAAGATTAGCGTGTTTTAACCTGCGGGCTTTACGGCTACTCCCTAGCACGTTTTTTTTTTATTTATCGTTGTTTTTTGCGTATCTCTTTGTTTTTAAGACGGACAGGTTGTCCGTCTCTACGGTTATTAACCGACGATTTAACGAATCTTCATCGAAAAAACACGGTAATAAAAAATAAATACATTAATTTTGGTTACTATTTAATTTCTTCAATCATTAACGATTAAAACTAAAATAAAACAAATGAAAAAAATTAGCGCATTAAACGGTTTGATGGTTGCTTTTATCGGCTTAAGTTTAGGAACAATTTCTTGTAAAAAAGAAGGTTGTACAGACCCTTTGGCAACAAATTACGATAACAAAGCAAACCACGATAACGGATCATGTATTTATGGTCCAGGGGTAGGTCCAACCACCGATTTTGGAGGTAATATCACCGTTCCAACCACTTTAGAGGCTGGAAATTACAAGGTGTGTGACGATGTGTACGTAAAATCTGCGTTGACACTCAAACCTGGGGTTACATTAAATTTCTGTGCAGGCGTAAAAATGTATATCGAGGCTTCTGGTTCAATGAATGCGGTTGGTACAGCAGCGTTGCCAATTACTTTACGAGGTGAAGTTTCTACTTCAGGGTATTGGGCAGGTTTAGGAATTGAATCAAACAATCCTTTAAATGTATTTGATTTTGTTACTATAAAAGATGGCGGAAGTTATTGGGCGTTTGAAGAATCTACCCTTCATTTAAATGATGATGCGAGATTAACCATGCGTAATTCAACAGTTTCTAACAGTGCTGGAAACGGGATGTATGTTCTTGCTGGAGCAACCTTACCTTCATTTTCAGGGAATACATTTAGCAGCAATGCGTTGGCAGGTTTAAATATAACGTCTAAACAAATCGGATCGTTAGATGCAGCTTCTAATTATAACAGTGCAAATGGTGAAGCGGTAATTTATGTTAGACAGGCAGATATCACCGCTGCACAAACATGGCCTGCAACCAACGCACCTTTATTACTAAATGGGTACACAAACGTTTCATCTGCGTTAACAATCAATCCAGGAGCTACATTGTATATGGGACCAGGCGCTGAGTTAACTATCGAGGCATCAGGTTCAATTTCTGCCATCGGTACCGCTTCATCGCCAATTCAAATCCAAGGACAATTTAGCTCGGCTGGTTACGGAGCAGGTGTTTCGGTTGAATCTAACAACCCAGCCAATAAATTTAACTATGTTAACATGGCACATTTAGGTTCATATTGGGCAATGGAATATTCGTCAATTTATGTGGATGGACGTTTAGAAATTGATAATTCATCTATTACAAATTCTAACAGCTGGGCAATTTATGTAAACGGTTCTTCTACGTTAATAAGTAATGGAGCAACACAAGTGGCTGCTGCGGGTGTAATGGTAACTAATTCGCTCACCGCAAATGGTGCTGGCGCTGATGCAGATTGTATTGGCGGAGGATGTACTGTGTTTTTCGAATAATTAACGCAACAAAATTTAGAAATCCCGCTTTGAAATTTTCAAAGCGGGATTTTTTTTTTGAATAAACTCTTGGTGGTTGCGACTAAAATTTATGTACCTTTAAGAACTATGTTTTTGAAATACGCTTCCATATTACTCCTGTTTTTTGCACAGGTCGTTTTCTCACAAAACGATCATTTATTGGTCATTGATCATAAAAATTTAGGGATTTCTTCAGGTCAAAACGTAGGTGTTTTTGTCGATGAAGAAAAGCAATATTCCAACTTTTCCGACCTTAAAAATCTGCCTAACGATGCCTTTAAAACGTTAGATACCCCAATTCTCGATTTTAATTTTACGGCAAAACGATATTGGCTTAAATTTTCGGTGAACAATCAATCCGAATATCAACAATTTATTCTTGAGGTAGGGCGAACAGTCACCAACAAAGTTGAATTTTTTGAGGTCAGAGAAGGAGAGGTGATCCACCATTTTATTAGTGGCGATGATTTTGCATATGACGACAAAGAAATTGCTCACCGAAAAAATCTATTTCCAATTGTCTTAGAAAAAAATGAAACCAAAACTTTCTACCTCAAACTTGAAAGCGATGGAGAACTTTTGTTTTCGCCTATTATGGTGCACGAACGTTTAGCGTTTTTTGAGCAAGATTTTAAAGATCAATTCAAAAATGGTTTTTATTATGGATTAATCGCCTTGGTGGTTATCATTTACTTCTTTTTCTTCGTCTTTTTAAAAGACAAAACCTTTCTTTTTTACATCCTATACGCCTTTTCACAAGGAATTTTGCAATTTTCTTTAGATGGTTATTCGCACCACCATTTTTTTCCAAATGGAGGATATTTTGCCAATCATGTCCTGCTCGTTTTTGCAGGATTAACGGTTATTTTTCTCCTCACCTATGTCAATAATTTTCTTCAATTAAAAGAAACAAGTTTGCGGTTATGGAAAGTGTTTAGAATAAGTCGATTTGTCCTAATTCTAATCGTATTGATGTCCTTGGTGCCAGGTACTTTATACGAAATCGCTTTTCCAATTATCAACGGAGCAAGTTTATTTGGTGTTTTATTAGCCGCATTTAGTATCCTCCGATTATTGGCCAAAGGACTTAAAGTGGATTTGTTTTTTGCCATTGCCTTCATCATTTTAATTTTAGGTGGGGTGGTATTTATATTAGGAAATCTAAGTATAGTTGGTGATAAACTCATTTCCCTTGGTGCGCTTAAAATTAGTTCGGCAGTTGAGTTTGTTATTTTAAGTATTTCCATGTCTAATAAATACGGGAAATTACAACAAGAAAAAGAGGAAGCGCAACAATTGGCATTTCAGAATCTACAAGAAAAAAATGCCTTGATGGATCAAAGCAATGTGCGCCTTGAAAGACAGGTAAAAGAACGCACCGCCGAAATAGAAAAACAACGAGCTGCTTTGTCAAAAAGTAACGAAGAAATTGTCAGCAGCATAAAATACGCCAAACGAATTCAACAAGCCATTTTACCTTCCGACGAACACATTTCCGAGCGACTCCCAAATTCGTTTGTGTTTTACCGCCCTAAAGATGTGGTGAGCGGCGATTTTTATTTTGTTGAGTCAGCCCAAACGTCCAATGCTTCGGAACAAAAATACACCCTCTTTGCAGCAGTCGATTGTACAGGTCATGGCGTTCCGGGCGCATTTATGAGCATTGTAGGCAATAATTTATTGACCCAATCTTTGACAGAGCATCAAGTGAATTCGCCTGGTGAAGCGCTCAGTTTTTTAAATGCCGGATTAAATAAAACCTTACGCCATAATGTCGAAGGCACGGTGGTGCGCGATGGTATGGACATTGCCATGTGTGCAATATCTACGGATAAAAGTCAATTAATTTTCTCAGGCGCTAAAAATCCGCTTTACCTAATCCGTTTTAAGGCCAATTTAAACGAATCAGACTTACTTTCCTCCATGGAAATTTTGGAAGAAACTGACGATCGGGTGTTAATTCAAATCAGAGGCGACCGAACCTCGATAGGTAGCGGACAAGATGATATGAATTATCAATTTGAAAATCATTATTTGAATTTATTTAAAGGCGATCAAATTTATGTTTTCACCGATGGTTTTGCCGATCAGTTTGGTGGAGAAAATGGAAAAAAATACAATTATAGCCGTTTCAGAAAATACCTACTATCCATTGCTGAAACACCTATTTCTGATCGCGAAGCTATCCTAAATCTTGAATTTACTTATTGGCTTGGAAACCTCGAGCAAATTGATGATGTATTGGTGATTGGGGTCGAGGTGTAATTCAGATCGATCGGTGGATTTTGAAGAGGTGTTGGAAGTTTTCAAAACCTTAAGGTTAAACTTGATCCCATCTATTTTAAACTGCGTAAAATTATGAAAATAAATATACTAAGCTTGTTGATTTTAATTACCACAAATTTTAAATTGAGAGCTCAAAATTGGAACTTGGTAAATTCTAACACAACACTCGATATTGTTGATATGTATTTTTATGATGATAGTTCGGGTTTTTTTCTAACACGATCCAGTGAAATTTTTTATACCCAAGATTTAGGTGAAAATTGGAATTTTGTCCATCGCGACACCAGTGTGGCTTTTAACGAAGTCATCGCATTTAACGATAGTGTTTTTGTGTTTGGTTTGGATATTAATGGAACTCCAATTAAATCCAAATCTTCCCTTAATATCTTTAGTTTTACAAAAGACACTCTTGAATTGAGCCCAGTTAAACCGATCTTTTGGAAGAATGAATTGTGGGATGTAGCTAGGATCAACCAACTCTTGGGACTTAGTTTGGGCGAATATTCGATTGAAGATTTTTCAGTGTCAACTGATTATATTTGGGCTTCAAATGATGAATACGTTTTTACTTCGAATGATTTTGGACAGAATTGGCAAATCCATCAGTTTGCGAAGAACTCACTTTCTTCTGGGCCATATTTGAGCTATTATAATGGAACACCCAAAATTGCAGCAATTACTCAATACCCTACAATTATTCACTCCACCACAAATGCTATTACATGGACTTCAAACGCCGTGAATCCAGAGGGGGTTTTTCTTTATTTTGTGGATGAAAGTAGGCTTCTTGCGTACAGTCTTTATGGAACAAATCCTAATATTTACATGAGTTCGGATGGAGGTCAGAATTTTACTTCTGAAAGTTTAATTGATATCCCTAGTGGAATATATGCCAAGGACCACCATCATGATTTAATTTTTATATATGGTAAAAATGGCATGTTATATAAATCAACTACAGCCGGAGGCCTTATTCAAAAAAGAACTATTGAGATCAAAATTTATCCGAATCCAACATCACAAGTCATCTACCTAAAAAACCCAAACAATCTAAAAATAGATCGGATTAAATTAGTTGATGTTCAAGGAAATATGATTAAAGATTACGAAAACCAACTCGATATCCTAACATTCCCAGAACTTCCTGGTGGGACCTATATGCTCATCATTGAGGCGAATGGAACTAAATTAGTTGAGAAGTTTATTATTCAATAATTTATTAAATCAAAACAGCTTAATCCCAGTCAAGTTTTCCTAATTCGCAATAATCTCAAATTCAGTACGGCGGTTGTTTTGTCTTCCCGTATTGGTGGTGTTTGAATCAACAGGACGGTCAGATCCATAGCCTTTGGCAACTAACCTTGTTTTGGCAATTCCTTTGCTCACCAAATAGTTAACAACAGCCTCAGCACGTGCTTGAGACAAGGAGATATTACTAATTGGCGATCCTGTATTATCGGTATGACCTGACAATTCAACTTTTAAGGTTGGCACATCTTTTAATAATTTCACCAATCGGTCCAATTCAGCATTCGATTCACTTCGAATTTCCGATTTTCCTGTGTCAAAAAACACATTACGCAAAGCAATTTTACTACCCACTTTAATGTTTTTTAATTCGATGGTTTTATTCACCAAATTATAGGCACTTCCATCAGGAATGTCAAAATTTTCAGAGTGAAAAAGGTAGCCATCGGCTTTTACCGCAATTCCATAATTGGCACCAGAATTAAGCGATAACAAAAATTTACCGGTCAAACTGTTGGTTGAGAAAGTTTCTACTACCAATCCAGTTTTATTATCTGTAATTTCAATGGTCGCTTCAATTGGTTTTTTGGTCAAAGCATCGATGGTGATTCCTTTAAAAACCGTTAAATTAGCCATACTCGAAACTTTCACTTCGCCAATAAGTTCAGGATCTTGAATCGGTTTGGCTACAGAAGCCAATAAATAATCTTGTGTAATTAATGATGGTACTTTTTGATCGCCCCAAAAGGTTATTTTGTAAATATCAAATCCACCTTTTCCACCAGCGCGGTTTGAAGAAATGTAGGCAAATTTACCATTCGCCGTTGCAGCAAAAAAGAAATCGTCAAAAGGCGTGTTAATAGGGGCTCCCATGTTTACTGGTTTTTCCCAGCCTCCACCTTTAATTTTTTTCGCGTAAAAAATATCATATCCGCCCATCGAATTAAACCCTTCCGAAGCAAAATAAACTGTTTTTCCATCGGGGTGCAAATAAATAGGTCCGTCGTTGAAAGTCGAACTCAAATCAAGTTCTTGTACCGGAAGCCCCCATGAACGTTCGCGTTTAACTTTTACCCCAGAAACCATAATATCGTATCCATTTTTGCCTTCTGCCTTATCTTTCGCAAAATAAATCGATCGGTCATTAAAGCTATACGAAGCGTAACGCTCATTAGAACCTAAATTAATATCTCGCGAAAAACTTACTGGATCGGACCAAACATCGCCTTGCAAAAAAGACTCATAAATGTCAGAATTTCCTTCTGCATTTAATTTACTCATCAACATTTGTGTTCCGTTGTACGATAAATTGTTCGAAATATCATTTCCTGTGGTGTTAATTTTGCCTTTGAGTGGTTTTGGTGTTTGCCATTTTCCATCTACGAATGATGATGAATAAATATCATCATCGTAGGCTCCCACTTCATTCGGAGTGTTTGAATTCGGACGGTTGGAGGTAAAAATAATTTCTTCTCCATCCATACTAATCGACGGTGCATAATCATCATATTCTGAAGATAATTCGGGCACATGATCAATCCACGCACGAATTGGATTCGCAACAATTAATAAACCAGCATTACATTCTAATTTTCGTTGTTTCACAAATTTAGCAAAGTCGTCCGCTTTTTTGTATTCGGTTTCAAAGGTGGTATAAAAGGTAATTGCCTCTTTGAATTTTCCTTCAAATTGGTTCACCAATCCCATGTAATAATTGATGAAAAAATCTACCATCGGATTTCTTTTATACGCCTCTTTAAAAAATGGGATAGATTTTTCTTTGCTCGTAGAATAAACATGACAAACACCAATTTTAAAGTTCAATTCGGCGCTATTTGGGTTAAAAGCGTAGGCTTTTTGGTATTGTTTTAACGCTTTCATGTAAAACAATTCAGGACTGCGAACTAAAAAAACTTCGGCATTTCCTAAAAGCCATTGTTCGTTTCCTAATTCAAACGCCTCATTCGCTGCTTTAAAACCTTCTTTGTCATCTTTAAAATTAGCGGCTTTAAATTCAATATCTTGGCTAAAAGAAAAGAAAGAGAATAAGAGAGTTAATGTGATAATCGATAATTTCATGGTATAATTATTTCGATGATTAAATTAGTTTGAACAATTTCCTGAATGATAATTTTTTGCAAGATCCGAACCTAAATCTCTTGCCGTTTGCCAGTCTTCGCAAGCCCCATCAAGGTCGCGAAGCATTTCTTTCGCCATTCCGCGGTTTAAATAAGCATCAGCCATTTTCGGATCGAGTGAAATCGCCTTATCTGCATCTTTTTTTGCCTTTTCGTATTCACCTTTTTGAAAATAAATTCCTGCGCGGTTGCTATAAGCAGGGGCATAGTTCGGATTAATTTCGATGGCTTTCGTAAAATCATTCAAGGCATCATCTAACCGCGCCATTTTAGAATGGGTCACCCCTCGGTTATTGTACGCTAAGTAAAAATTTGGATCGACACTTAAGGCTCGGTTAAAGGCCGCCAAGGCTTCTTGATACATTTTTAATTTAGTACGTGTGGTACCCACATTATTTAACACAAATGCCAAATTCGGATTTTTACGAGCGGCTTCTTCATAATCTTTCAAGGCCTCTGTATATTTCTCCACCATTCGATAACACGAACCTCGATCGTTGTAGGCATAGGCATCATCAGGTTTTAACATTAACACCTTGGTGAATTGCGCAATGGCACCGTAATAATCTTGTTGCATGAATTTTAACGTTCCAAAATTGTAATAGATTTTTTCATTTTTTGGATCCAATTCACTGGCTTTGGTGTAATCTTTTTCCGCGTTGACATAATCATTCAACCCTTGGTAAGCCCTTGCGCGTTGAAAATAAGCTTTTGAATAATTAGGTTTAATCGCCAATAAAGCATCGATTGAACCAACAGCTGCTTTATAATTTTCAATACTATTTTCCGCAACCGCTTTATTATAATAAGCAGGGGTGAATTTTGGGTCATTGGTAATCGTCAATTCAAATTTGCCTATGGCTTCTTTAAATTTTTTCTGATTAAACAATTCAATTCCTTCGTTATAGGCGGTTTGAGAAGCCTTAATCGCGGCATTTGTTTCGTTTAAGAGCATAATCGAATCTCTGTAAAACTTTTCTTCCGGCGTCAAGTCTTCTACTTGAGAAAAACTCAGTGTTCCTGCAAGTGCAAACAAAAGTGTCAATGTTATTTTTTTCATTGAATTAAGTGTATTAAAATGATTTGTAACCGCTATTTCAAACTTTTTAACAGCCCGAAAAGCGAGGTGTTTTATTCAACTTTAATTTTCGTAATAGGCGTTTAAGATAAGAAAATTGCGCTAATAAGAAGTCAAATATTCTTTTTAAATTATAAACAATTGTTGAAAACCATGCCTAGCGCTTATTTGGATAGACTGATTTTAAACAGGTTATAAAATTAACGAAACAGCCTTTATTTTATCCATAATGGCATAGGCCAGTGCATTTGCTTTTTCCTCCGACTCGCTTTCAGAATAAATTCGAATGATAGGTTCGGTATTGCTTTTTCGTAAATGTGCCCATTCGGAGCCAAAATAAATTTTCACACCATCCGTGGTATCAATTTCTTGATCGGCGTATTCATTTTGAATACTCTCTAATATGGCATCCACATTCATCATTGGCGATAATTCAATTTTATTTTTAGAAATAAAATACGAAGGATAAGTTGCCCGTAATTCCGAAGTTTTTAGTCCCGATTTTGCTAAATGGGTGAGGAAAAGCCCAATGCCAATCAAGGCGTCTCTGCCGTAATGTAATTCTGGATAAATAATCCCTCCATTTCCTTCACCACCAATTACTGCATGGGTTGCTTTCATCTTTTCAACCACATTCACTTCACCCACAGCAGCAGCGGCATAATTACAATTTGAATATTTATTGGTGATTTCTCGCAATGAAATCGTGGATGATAAGTTAGAAACCGTATTTCCAGGAGTGTTTTTTAACACATAGTCTGCAACGGAAACCAAGGTGTATTCTTCCCCAAACATGGCACCATCTTCACAAACAAAAGCCAAACGATCTACATCGGGATCGACCACAATTCCTAAATCTGCTCCAGTTTCTACAATTTTAGTGGCAATGGCTGTTAAATTTTCAGGTAGCGGTTCAGGATTATGTGGAAAATGACCTGTTGGTTCACAATAAATTGGATAAATCGTTTCAACCCCTAAGGCTGTTAACAAAGCAGGAACAAAAATGCCACCAGTCGAATTAACGGCGTCCACCACTACTTTAAATCCAGCCTTTTTAATGGCTTCACGATCTACCAACGGCAAGCTCAACACTGCTTGAACGTGTTTATCTACATAAGAATGATCCTTTTTTAACCACCCTAAATCATCCACTAGAGCAAAATCAAAGGCTTCATTTTCAGCGATCATAAGAATTTTTTTCCCTTCTTCGTCCGAAATAAATTCACCTTTCGCATTTAAAAGTTTAAGTGCATTCCATTCTTTTGGATTATGACTCGCGGTAATAATAATTCCACCTTGTGCATTTTCCATTGGAACAGCAATTTCAACCGTTGGAGTAGTGGATAAGCCCAAGTCGATTACATTAATGCCTAAACCTTGCAAGGTACGAATCACTAAATCGGAAATCATTTCTCCTGAAATTCGTGCATCGCGCCCAATAACAATAAGCGGTTGATTATTAGTATTATTTTGTAAAATCCAAGTACCGTAAGCAGCTGCAAATTTGGTTGCATCCACCGGAGTTAAGCCTTCACCTGGTTTACCGCCAATTGTTCCGCGAATACCAGAAATTGATTTAATTAATGTCACGTTTTTAGTTTTTTGATCCAACAAAGATAGCATTTTTTAGTGAAATTTTATCCCGGAACCCTTGCTTCAAGATCGTGGTTCGAAGAAAAAATTCAGTTTTTTTTATAATTAATTGAATCTTGTCAGAAATAGTTATATTTTTGTCATCAAATCTAGTTTGAGCCTTTCGTTCAACCAAATTCAAATCATCGAATTTTAGTTCTTAAAAATTACCGATACAATTAAATAATATGACTGATATTGCAGATCTAAATGCTAAGAAAATAGCAGAATTAAGGGATATAGCTAAAGCATTGGGTATTCAAGGTGCCGAAAACCTAAAGAAAAAGGAAATTATCGATTTAATCGTAACGCCTCCAGCTACCGAAGCTGCCAATAATCTTGGCGATGATTCACCAAAAAGAAGAAGACGTAGAATTCAAACGGATGAGGAAAATAATGGAACTCCCTAATTATTCCCATCTGACGAAGTGAAAAAAACGACCGCTGTAAAAGTGGATC
>JADZFJ010000480.1 GCA_020849935.1 Crocinitomix sp.
ATTGCGAATCAAATCGCGGCGGGTGAAGTGGTGCAACGCCCTGCTTCAGTGGTCAAAGAATTGGTTGAAAATGCGGTCGATGCCGGCGCAACTAAAATTAATTTAATTGTTAAAGATGGCGGTCGCACCTTGGTGCAAGTCATTGACAATGGCTCGGGCATGTCGCCTACCGATGCACGCATGTCGTTCGAACGGCACGCAACGAGTAAAATTAAAAATGCAGACGATTTGTTTTTATTGCATACCAAAGGGTTTCGTGGAGAGGCTTTAGCATCCATTGCAGCGGTAGCCCATGTGGTAATGCGAACCAAACAACAACATACCGAACTTGGAACTGAAATCGTCATGGAAGGTTCCAAAATTGTGTCACAAGAACCTGCTACCATGGCAAATGGTACGAGTATCGCCGTGAAGAACCTGTTTTTTAATGTCCCTGCACGGCGAAATTTCTTGGGAACAAACATCACCGAATTTCGAAAAATATTGGAGGATTTTTTGCGCATCGCACTCGTGCACACCAACATCGAAATGACCTTTCATCATAATAACGACGAAATTTACAACCTTCCGGCACAAGGACTTCGCCAACGAATTGTTCAAATTTATGGCACAAAATTCAACGAACGTTTAGTGCCTGTCAATGAAGAAACGGACTTAATTAAAATCAAAGGGTTTGTTGTAAAACCAACCTACGCCAAAACCTCTAAAGATCAATCGTACTTTTTTGTGAATGATCGGTATTTTAACGACCGCTATTTTAATCACGCGGTTGTTGCTGCTTATGAAGGTTTAATTCCCTCGGGGAAAATTCCGCCTTATTTTCTTTATTTTGAAGTTCCTACAAATTCAATTGATGTTAACGTGCATCCAACGAAAACGGAGATCAAATTTGAAGAAAATAAAGCCATTTACGCCATTATCCGAAGTGCCGTTAAACAAGCGCTTGGACAATTTAACATCGCGCCAAGTTTAGATTTTGACCGCGATACCACGTTTGATTATCCTGCTCCTAAGCAAGATCAGGAAATTAAAATGCCTGAAATTAAGGTGAATCCGAATTTTAATCCTTTTAAGCCTGAAACCGCCACACGTTCGTATGGTAATTCGAACAGTGCCATTGCAGCAAATGGTTTTGGTGGATCAAAAGCGGTGAATCCTTCCGTTTGGGAAAATTTTTACGAAAATATTCGAACGGAAACGGTCGAACCCACCTTGAATAACGAAGTTGATTTTCCGGAAGATGTAGACAGTTCGACATTTTCACCAGAACCGATAGAAGAAGAACATTACGAAGAAATTGGAACCACCATTGCCTCTTCGATGAACAATGAAATGGCGGTTGAACAGAAAAAACCGACGCAGATTCATGAAAAATATATTTTAACTTCCATTAAAAATGGATTTTTATTAATCGACCAATACCGCGCGCATTGCCGAATTTTGTACGATCAATTTATGGCAGGTGAACCAGCCGAATTGGCCTCGCAAAAATTGATTTTTCCAGAAGAATTAGAAATTGCAAAAACGGAAATTTATGTGTGGCAAGAGTTAATCCCTGCCATTAACCAACTTGGGTTTGAACTAAGCCTCGAAGGTCATTTCTTGAAAATTCATGGAGTGCCTGTGAGCCTCAAAAATAAAAATCCGCAACGCACATTAACGGATATTTTTGAAGAATACAGCAATAACCATCAAATGGCCGATCTTGATCCAAAATCAACCGTTGCGCGTTCGATGGCGATTGCTATGGCTACAAAAGCAGGTACAAAATTAACCTCCGAAGAAATGATGTATTTGACCGATGCCCTGTTTGGATCCTCATCGCCACAACTTTCGCCACATGGCAAAAAAATTATTGAAACTTTTACTTTAGACGAACTCACAAAACGATTTTCAGATGTTGGATAACCTATTTAGAAACATGCAACCGGTAGTCAAAAACTTATTGATTATCAACGTAATATTTTTTATCGCCACCTTCGTTTTTGAACGACAAGGGATTGATTTAGGACGTATTTTAGGTTTATTTTACATCGATTCACCATATTTTAGACCGTATCAATTAGCGACGCATTTTTTTATGCATGATGGATTTATTCACCTCTTATTCAACATGTTCGGATTAGTTGTTTTTGGTAATTTGTTAGAAAGATTGTGGGGCGCTAAACGGTTTTTACTTTTTTATTTTATTACGGCGCTTGGTGCAGCGTTTTTGCATCAATTAATCCAAGGAATTCAGATTTATAATGCAACAGGATCCTTTATGCCCGGTTTAGACCGATTCATGTCTTTACAAGGTGAGAACATTCGATACGACATGAATTATGGGTATGCTGTGGATGCATTCAAACTAATGGTTAATCCAGCAGTTGGCGCCTCTGGAGCTATTTACGGTTTAATTGCTGGCGTTGCTATGTTATTTCCAAATAATGAGGTTTATCTTTATGGAGCAATTCCCATTAAAATGAAATGGTTGGCATTAGGATTAGGTGCAATTGCCTTGCTGGCTGGAATGGCTAACAGTGCAGGCGATAATATTGCCCATTTCGCCCATTTGGGTGGCATGCTTTTTGGGTTTATCATTGTAAAAATTTGGAACAAAAACAGAACAAATTTTTATTAGCATGCAAGGAGAAAGTTTTGGACGTTATTTAAAAAGGGTTTACAAAGAATCAGGTATTATTGGGCAATTAATTCTTGTCAATACCTTGGTTTATGTCTTTTTATTAGGAATTCAAATCGTAGGTAAACTATATTTAAAACCCGACCTTTTAGAAAATGTATTGCCATTTTTGGGAGCGTCTTCCGATTTATCGGTTTTAGCGCGCCATCCGTGGACAATGATTACCTATTTTTTTACGCATTACCAATTTTTTCACTTTTTGTTGAACATGATGGTGTTGTATTTTTCTTCGCGGTTGTTTTTACTTTATTTCAGCGAACGAAAATTAATTATCACCTACTTTTTAGGCGGAATTTTTGCTTATTTCATTCATGTGGCGGCGTCAAATGCTTTTCCTTTAATGGCAGCGGATGGTAGTAATAATTTAGTCGGCGCCTCTGCTTCGATTATGGCGATTTTCTTTGCCATTGCTATTCATAAACCGGGCTTAAAAGTCAACTTGTTTGGAATTTTACCTGTTCCTTTATTAGCCATTGCCGCTTTGTTTCTTTTGTCCGATTTAATTGGCATTGGTTCAGGCGATAGAGTGGCGCGTTTTGGACATTTAGGAGGCGCCTTGTTTGGCGTGCTTACCGTTGTTCAGGCCAATAAATATGGAAGTTTTATGAATCGCTTGGATCGATTTTTTGGCAAATTCAACTTCAAACGGAAATCATCCAGAAATAAAAGCAAATTGCGCGTGACTTCTTACCAAGCTCCTCCCGCCACCAAACTCACTGACGAAGAATATAATGCCACCAAAGCCGAACGGCAAAGACGGGTGGATGCCATTTTGGAAAAAATCTCTGTGAAAGGGTACGAAGGTTTAACAAAAGAAGAAAAAGACATCCTTTTTAATGAAAGCCAACGATAATCCCGAAAATAAACTCCATTTCATTCTGTGGATATTCCTTTTCGGTAATCTCCTCAATTCGTTTGCTTTATTTGCTGCTTATCTTTCAACACATGTTTCGCCCAGCCGATTTGTTTATTTTTCATTTTTTGGCTTAACCTACCCTATTTGGCTGGTAATTTCGCTCATTTTTATCCTTTTCTGGATCTTTTTTCGACCGAAATTGGTCTTGGTTTCAATTCTGACGCTGCTCCTTGGTTTTAATCATTTTAGA
>JADZFJ010000481.1 GCA_020849935.1 Crocinitomix sp.
AACAGAACCAAATACAACGCCATTTCCATTTTGATACCCATAAAGTCGGCAATAAGCTGGACGAGTTCCAAATTCAACAAAATACATTGAATCAGGTTCTTCCACTACAAAATCAAAAACGCGGGTACATCCATTTTCATCGTTGATAGTCAATACATAATCGCCAGCGCCTAAGGCCCAAGTTGAATCTTCGCCTAAACCACCATTTCCGGCTGGGTTTGGATTCCAAAAGAAACTAAGTTGATCGTAAGCTCCTGTCGCATTATAAACAGTATCCACACGTGCCCAACCTGTTTCAAAGCCAAAACAAAGCGGATCAGTGACCGTTAATTCCATGTCCATTTCGTCTGGTTGATCGAGGAAAATACTTGCAATTCCACCGCAATCTGAATCGTCAGAAACATTGATGAAATAATTTCCAGTTGCCAATTCGTTGGCTGTATTACTGTTATCTTCGTTTAATACATTTCCATCTTCGTCCGTAATTTCGAAAATAAGTTCGCCTGTTCCGCCAATTACATTGACAGTAACCGAACCATCAGTGAAGCCAAAACACGTAGGATCATTTGAAATAACTTCGAGTGTTAAACCTTCGGTCATTACGATGACAAATTCATAGGTGTCTTGACAGCCTTCATCCGTAGTCACAGTAAGTGTTATGGTGTAGGTTCCTGGTGCATCGTAAGTGTGTAAGGGATTTTCAGAAGTTGAACCATCACCATCACCAAAATCCCAATCCCATTCGGTTATTTCTCCTGGATCAGTTACGGTTGAAAGGTCATTAAATTGAACAGGCGTTACATAACATGCTCCTGTGGCACCATCTTGAGAGGATACGCCATTTACCACAAATTCGGCAAGCGCCTCAGCAGGGGCACTTACAATCACAGTAAAAACAGCAATATCGGTAGCTCCGCCACAACCAACAGATTCATATTCAAAAGTATATGTTCCCTCCCCAGCAGTTGATGCATCGAACTCGGCCGTAACCGCATCAAACGCGCCACTTGCAGTAATTTCATCCCAAGTTCCTCCTGGGGATACTCCAGCTTCTAACAAGCCATCCAAATCATAAATTCCAGAACATAAAACCGCCGTAGTATCCCTACCAGCGTTTGCCTCACCTGCACTGCAATCAATTACCCAACCAGAAGAACATCCTGTGTTCAAAAGCGTAACGGTAGTAAAAGGCATCGTTGAGTTTACTGTAACAAACACATCTCCATACGATCCATCGCAAGTATATGGTCCGATAACTGCACCAGCAACCCCGCAATTAACACCTGTAAGTGTCATAACTCCTCCTCCATCAATACTCAAAGTCGCATAATCATCTGTATTAACAGCTGTATATGCCAAAGTTAAAGAAAGTGTTGGTGCAATTGCTGTTGAAATTAATGTACCAGTACATCCAGCACCATCCCATGGTCGAGATTCAGGACCGGGAGGTTCGCACAATGCACAATCTGGATCACTTGTTAAGATATAAGGCGATGACGATGTTCCAGTTGTTGTGTACAATGGACAAACTAATTGGCCAAAAGCAGATGGACTAGCAAGCAGTAATAAATAGAATATTTTTTTCATAAGAAACTCTTTTTGAATAGTGAAATCACTTTTTATAGGTCCATGTATATAATTTGGAAGCCGTGTACACACACCCTGACTCAGAGGTAGCTGTTAAGGTAATCAAATAAGTACTTTCCTCTTTGTAAAACACCTTGGCTTCTTTTGAAGTTGATTTTTCACCGTTGCCAAAATCCCAATTCCAAGTAAGAATATTCTCTGTTGAATTATTAGTAGCTGAAACGATTGTCACACCAGCAGCTAACAGAGGCTCTAAATTAAAATCTACAACCCCTTGTGCATTTTCTATCACTTCGTAAGTGATTAGCTCACTTTTTCCTTCCACACTATATTCTAATGAATAAGTACCTTCGCCATACAAAAGACAATCAATAGAAGGTGTTTTTTCACCAATTAAAATTACACCATCCTTTGACCAACTTTTCAAGGTTGCTTTACTTTCTAGATAGGCATTTAATCTTAGATTCCCGCTACAAGTTGAACCGCTTAGTTGTAATGTATTTTGACTTTTAGCAACGTTTATGAACATACTAAAAACCAACAAAAAAATTAATTTAAAATTCACGAAATAACTCCATTTATTATTCATACAAAATTGGTCCTTTTTAATTTAATAATTTTTATTTCCCTCCAATTAATTGGATACTTCCTTGTCCTTCAAGAATTAGACTCTTGTCGGTTTTAGCTGAGTAGACATAAAAGTACACCCCATCATGGCATAAGTTTCCTCCTTTATCTTTTCCATCCCATCCGTCATTCACATTGGTAATTTCGTGAATCGTGGTTCCCCAACGATCGACAATGACGCAGTTAAATTCACTAATTGATTTGGCGGTGAAGCTAAAGGTAAAAATGTCATTTGCTCCATCCCCATTTGGTGAAAAGATATTAATTGGCTGGAAGGCTAATGGTTCATAGATGGTTAAGATTTTACATGTTGTATCTTTACAACCATTTTTGTTGATGGCCACCAAACAAACATCCACTGTGTACGTTTGTCCACGCTCTAAATAGGTCGTATCAAATGTTTCAAACCAATCTTCTGAGATTTGCCAAACGGCTGTTGGAGTATCTAAATTCCAAAAGAAAGTGGTGTCTGCCAAAGGATCGGTTGGATCTGAAAAGTTCGTAGATGTATTTACAAAAACCACTTCAACTGGCGCAGTGCCTTGGTTGTCAAAGTTCAATTGGTCCGAATTCACTGTAAAATCAGCATTTGGATTTAAGGAATCAAGGAAAACCGTTTTAGTAAGAATACAACCATTTGCATCGGTTGCCACCAATATGCATTCTCCAGGATTTAATCCTCCCCAAGTTGAATTTGTTGTTGTAGCACCTGTTTCTACATTGGTCCACAAATAATCATAATCTGGTGTACCGCCTGCAACAGAACCAAATACAACGCCATTTCCATTTTGATACCCATAAAGTCGGCAATAAGCTGGACGAGTTCCAAATTCAACAAAATACATTGAATCAGGTTCTTCCACTACAAAATCAAACACGCGGGTACATCCATTTTCATCGTTGATAGTCAACACATAATCGCCAGCCCCTAATGCCCAAGTTGAATCTTCGCCTAAACCACCATTTCCAGCTGGGTTTGGATTCCAAAAGAAACTCAGTTGATCGTAAGCTCCTGTCGCATTATAAACAGTATCCACTCGCGCCCAACCTGTTTCAAACCCAAAACAAAGCGGATCAGTGACCGTTAATTCCATGTCCATTTCGTCTGGTTGATCGAGGAAAATACTTGCAATTCCACCGCAATCTGAATCGTCAG
>JADZFJ010000482.1 GCA_020849935.1 Crocinitomix sp.
CAATAAATAATAATCACGAATTGCGATGGTAGTATCAATTATAAATTTGCCTTCGCTATCTGCAATAACACTACCTACAGGACGTTGAATGCCACCAAAATTTTTGTTTAATAACAAAATTGGTTTGTTTTCATTTCCAATAACTTGACCTTTAATATACACCTTTCCAGACGTTGAGGTAGTGGTTTGTCCGAAACTAAATCCAGCAAGTAATAAAAGGACAAAAAGTATTATTTTTTTAGTAGGCATTGTTCACTATTTTTAAATTATCCCAATACTTCCTTCAATTTTTGTTCCAATTGTGGACCACGTAAATCTGTTCCGATGATTTTACCTTCGCCATCAATTAAAAACGCACGAGGAATTGAGTTGACACCATACGTAACTGCTGCCGATGATTTCCAACCGTTTAATTCAGAGACGTGATAAGGCCAAGAAAGGTTGTCCGCTTTAATTGCTTGAATCCATTTGTCTTTGTCGCTATCTAAAGAAACGCTAAATACAGTAAACCCTTTGTCTTTATAGGTTTCGTACATGTTTACCACATTCGGATTTTCTTGTCGGCAAGGACCACACCAAGATGCCCAAAAATCGATTAATACCACTTTTCCTTTTAAGTCAGACAATGACAAGGATTTTCCGTTTGGATCATTCATCGTAATTTCTGGGGCTACATCCATTGCTGCTCCTGCATTTTTCAATTGATCCAATTGTGCGTTGATGCTTTCAATGTCACGTGTAATTAAATCTGGATACGTTGAATACGGGTAGTTCTTTTTCATGGATGCAGCAACTTGCTCAAAATAAGTTAAATCGGCAGGGTTAAAGTTGGCTAAACCACTTGGCGGGAATAATTCACGTAACATAATCCATCCCGCAGGTGAATTCGGATTTTTTGTGATGTGATTGATGGCATAATCTCTTTGAATCAATGAAATACTGTCTAATTGTGCCAATAAACCTTGCACTTTAACGGTATCTTCAGGGGTCATTGAATTTAATTCAGCATAAATTGGCTGTTCGGCTGTGTAGAAGTCTTTTAAGAACAACAAATAATTTTTGATGTGTTGACTTTCTTCAGAGCCAGAAACAGTGTAGTTTTCACCAAATCCAGGCATTGAACCTTTTATTTGAATGTCTTTAGATTTTTCATCCAACATCAATAAAATCGGCAATTCTTCGCCACCAAAAACTAAGATATATTGTCTTAACTCTTTTGTTGGCGTTTCAAATTCAAATTTCCCATCGGTTACTTTCACCGTGTCAATCACTTTTTCTTCTTCTCCTTCGTTGGCGATTAGGACAATTTCTAGTCCTTCTGCATTTGCCAATTCACCGCTAATTCGGTGACCAGGAATTTCATTTTCAGTCTCGCCCCCGCAGGACATGAGGAGTAAAAATAACGAGAAGAAGGGGATTAATAATTTTTTCATTTTTGTTTTATTTAGCTGTTTTTGATTAATTCGTTGATTAGTTTGCTCGCTGATTTAGGATCGGCTTTTCCTTGGCTTTTTTGCATGATTTTACCCATAAAAAAGCCCATTAATTTTTGATCGCCTTGTTTTAAACGTTCAAATTCGACTGGGTTTTCTTGAAAGACACCTTGAATAATGGTTTTAATTTCGTCTTCGTTTGAATTTTGAATCCAGTCATTTTCTTCGGCGATTTCTTGTGCTGATTTGTGTTGAATCAACATTTCAGGAAACACTTTTTGGCTCGCCAAATTATTAGAAATTTTCCCAGAATCGATCAGATTGATTAAGCCTGCAATGTCAGCTGGGGAAATTTTAAAATCAGTAATTTCAAGCGCATTGGCATTTAAATACGATTTGATATCGCCCATCAACCAATTCACCGAAGCTTTATAATTGCTTGTTTTTTTAATGATTTCTTCAAAATAAAGGGCGATTTCTTTTTGATCCGTCAACAAATGCGCGTCGTAGTCGGACAATTTTAATTCGTTGGTGTATTTCGCAAAAAGTGCTTGTGGCAACGGCGGCATTTCTGACGCTAATTTTTCGATTTTTGCTTTGGTAACCGTAATTGGTTGTAAATCTGGTTCAGGAAAAAATCGGTAGTCATTGGCCGCTTCTTTCGATCGCATCGAGGAAGTAGCTCCTTTTAAAGCATCAAAATTTCTGGTTTCTTGGTACAAGGTTTCCCCTTTTTCGATGGCGATGATGTGTCGCGTAATCTCATATTCAATGGCACGTTGTACGTTTCGAATCGAGTTCATATTTTTGACCTCTACACGAACGCCATATTTGTCACTTCCTTTTAACATGACTGAAATATTGGCATCGCAACGCAAACTTCCTTCTTCCATGTTTCCATCACAAATATCCAAGTAACGAACCAATTTTCGCACTTCGGTAACGTAATTATACGCTTCTTGCGAACTTCTGAGATCGGGTTCTGAAACGATCTCAATTAACGGAACTCCTGCTCTGTTTAAGTCGATGAGGGTGTTAAATGGATCGATGTCATGAATACTCTTTCCGGCATCCTCTTCCATGTGGATTCGGGTGATGCCAATACGTTTATCTTGTCCTTGATCGTCTTTGATAAGAATTTCTCCACCTGTGCAAATAGGGGTCGTATCTTGGGTAATTTGATACCCTTTTGGAAGATCGGGGTAAAAATAATTTTTACGCGCAAAATGCTGCTCTGGTGTGATTTCGCTTCCACACGCAATGCCCATTTTAATGGCGTAATCGATGGTTTTTGCATTCATCATGGGCAAAGTGCCTGGATGTCCAAGGGTAATTGGACTCACAAGGGTGTTAGGCGCAGCACCGTATTCATTTTTGTCGGATGAATAGGCTTTGGTTTGCGTCAACATTTGCGCATGGATCTCTAAACCAATAACTGGTTGATATTTATTTCTTATTTCTTCACTTAATTCCATGTACTCTTTTCTGTCTTAACCTCTTAAATTCTTGACACCAATTCTTTCATGATTTGGGTCATTTTCGGTTCTTGTTTTCGTGCCACTGCAATAATTTCGGCAACGTTTACTTTTTTAATTTTCCCAGGTACGCCTAAATCGGTGATGATTGAAACGGCAAATACCGGAATATCCATGTGTCTTGCCACTATTACTTCTGGAACAGTGGACATACCAACGGTATCGGCACCAATGACTCGAACGTAATTATATTCGGCAGGTGTTTCTAAAGACGGACCTGTTAAACCAGCATAAACACCTTCGCTTACTTTAATCCCTTTTTCGTCTGCGATTTTTTTGGCTAATGCCAATAATTTCAAGCTATAAGGCTCACTCATGTCTGGAAAACGTGGACCTAATTCATCTAAATTTTTTCCACGAAGTGGGTGCGAAGGAAATAGATTGATGTGGTCTTTAATAAACATGATTTCGCCGACTTCAAACGCTGGATTTACACCACCTGAAGCATTGCTTACCAAAAGATATTTAACGCCAAGCATTTTCATCACGCGAATAGGGAAAGTAATTTCTTTGCATCCGTATCCTTCATAAAAATGGAACCTGCCTTGCATGGCAACGACCATTTTTCCGCCTAAAATTCCAAAAATCAACTTGCCCGAATGACTTTCCACGGTAGAAACTGGAAAATTTGGAATATCCTTGTAATCAAGGGTACATTTGACATCAATTTCGGACACCAAACCACCTAAACCCGTACCTAAGACAATTCCAATTACTGGTTGCTCATTAAATTGTTGGTGAATGTACTCTGTTGTTTCAACTATTTTTTTCAACATATTCATAG
>JADZFJ010000483.1 GCA_020849935.1 Crocinitomix sp.
ATTGAATGTAAAACGAAGGTACAAATTAGTTCTGAGTCTTAATTCAAATTGAGTCATAAGTGTTGATAAATTTGAATCTCAAGAAAATATAAAGAATACTTTACCTGAATGTATCTCTTTTTTTGAAAATTTGAGATTACTTAATCCATGTCAACATTTCACTACCCACCAATTTTAAAGCTCGCGGTCGTAATTAATGAATAAACAAAAAGTGGGATAAAAAGGACAATACCGACCGTTAAAATTTTAGAGATTTTTTCGATTGGACTGAACTTTTTTCCCGTTTGAAATAGGATGAGAAGCATCGAAACTAGCCAAAACAAAAGAGAACTTGCGGCCGAAACGATGATATGATTTAATCCATCCAAATATTCGTGTTCAAATGCCATCGCTAGGATAAAACAGACAACTGTCCCTAAAATAAATAAAAGTGAAACCATCATGAGAAATCCATTGTTTTTATCTGATTTAAAGATTAAAATCAAACAAATAATTAATACAATTAAATTGAGTAGAATCGCCATTGGAGAGTTAACTTATTTATTACTAAGGTATGCGGAAAAATTCATAACATTGATAAACCACACGACTAAAATACATCTTATAAACCAAATTTGACGTATTTGGTTGGATGATTTTATCCTTCCTCGCTAATTTAATTTAAAGCGAACTTGAAAACAAATCCCCGTTCTTACTAGATAATTGTTAATTTCGCAGAAAATTTAACGACGTGGAGCTAATTAAAATCTCACTTAAACAAGGCAAGGACAAATCAATCGAACGAAAACATCCGTGGATTTTCTCAGGTGCTATTAAAGCTATTGATGGGGAAGTTGCCGATGGAGATTTGGTTGAAGTGGTTACCGCCAATGGACGAAGATTGGGTGTAGGCCATTATCAAAATGGCAGTATCATGGTGAGGGTTTTGTTGTTTTCTGATGAAGCGTTGACCGAAAATTTATACGAACAAAAAATTGAAAGCGCCTTTCGATTAAGAAAATCATTAGGATTTGTGGATGCTAAAGACACCACCATCTTTCGTTTAGTGCACGCCGAAGGTGATTTTTTACCCGGCTTAATCATCGATCATTATAATGGAAATTTAGTCATTCAATGCCACAGTATTGGAATGTATCGTGACATTGACAAGATTAAAGCTGCTTTGTTAAAGGTCATGGGGAAGTTGGTGAAATCGATTTATCTTAAATGCACAGGTACCTTGCCAAAAGAATATCAAGGTTATCAAGGAGATGGATTTATTTATAACGAGGTGGAAACTCCACAAATTGGCTTGGAATATGGAAATAAATTTGCGATCAATTGGGTAACGGGTCAAAAAACTGGCTTTTTTATAGATCAACGTGAAAATAGACAACTATTAGCGCGATACGCAAAAGGAAAAAAGATCTTAAATACCTTTTGTTATTCGGGTGGGTTCTCTGTATTTGCCTTAAACGCAGGAGCTGACTTGGTTCATTCGTTAGATGCCTCTCAAAAAGCAATTGACCTGACAGATGAAAATATTGCACTCAGCAAATTTCCCGCAGACAAACACGTTTCAATTGTGGCGGATGCAATGGATTATATAAAGGAATTGCCTGAGGATTTTGACATTATTATTTTAGATCCGCCCGCATTTGCGAAACATAGAAGTGCCAAACACAATGCTATTCAAGGGTATAAACGACTGAATGCTCATGCCATCCGTCAAATTAAACCGGGAGGAATTATTTTTACCTTTAGCTGTTCGCAAGTGATTGATAAAATGTTGTTTACCAACACCATCATCGCCGCAGCGATTGCCGCAGAACGTAAAGTTCGAATTCTTGAACAATTACATCAACCTGCCGATCATCCTATAAGCTCAACACATCCCGAAGGTGAATACCTGAAAGGATTAGTTATTCAGGTCGAATAAAGGAAGATGTACTCGTATAAAGAAATTTTCAGAATGACCTTACCGCTGATGTTTGGTACATTCGTTCATTCAGTGGTTGTGTTTTCCGATGCCGTTTTCGTCAGCGAATTGGGGGATACTGCCATTGGTGCTTCTGGTAATGCCAGCTTAATGTTTATGGCGTTTTTTATGTTTTGTCGAGGTTTGGGAGATGGGACTCAAATCGCCATCGCTCGACTGGATGGACAAGGGGAAGACAAGAAAATTGGGGAAACTATTTTTAATGCGCAAATTTACCAGGCAATTATAAGTGGCTTGCTTTTTTCGGTTCTATTTTTATTTGGGGATGCCATCGTTTATTCTTTTTCTAAAAATCAAGATGTTGCCGAATTAATGATCGATTATCTCAATGCACGTGGTTGGGGGTTGATTTTAGCAGCGCAACACATGATCTTAGCGAGCTTTTTTATTGGAATCGGTAAAACAAGGGTCATCTTTATTTCAGCATTGATTATTGCAGGTTCAAATATTTTCCTCGATTATTGTTTCATTTTTGGAAACTTCGGTTTTCCTGAATTAGGGATGATTGGAGCACCCCTCGCCTCTTCCATTTCGGAAGGATTAGGTTTTGTGTACCTGTTGGTTTATTTACTTACGAAATCATCTTATAAAAAATACGCATACAGCTTTTTCCAAAAAATAAATTTACGGGAACATTTTGCCATTTTTAAACTGAGTTTTCCGTTGATGTTGCAAGGTGTCATAGCCTTGTCCACTTGGTTGGTATTTTTTACCTTAATCGAACATTCGGGGAAAGGGCCTTTAGAAACAGCACACAATATTCGGTACATGTATTTTCTGGCCTTTGTGCCAATCTTTGGATTTGCAGCCTCCACCAAAACTATTGTCAGCAATTTAGTTGGGCAAGGCCGACAAGATTTGATTAAAAAGGTTCAAAATCGGATCATTTTTATGTCTGTGCTTTCCATGGTCATTATTTTTCATGGAGCGATGCTTTATCCCGAATTCCTGATTCGTTTAGTGGATCAAAACCCAAATCTCGATCCTGTGGTGTTAGCTGATAGCGTTTACATCTTGCGATTTATCAGTGGATCTATTCTTATTTATTC
>JADZFJ010000484.1 GCA_020849935.1 Crocinitomix sp.
CGGTTGTTTTTCAATTAATTAATTGCATCCGAAAGGCAATAATCGCCCTTATCAATTAATTTACTGGCAATTAACTGGCGGGCAGTTTTAATATTAAACGGATCAACTTTTGTAAAACGTTTTAAGCCCATCAACATCATGCGCAATTCATCCTCTTCTACAAAACTCACCAAGGCATCCTTTCCTGCTTTGTTAATTCGGTCTGCTGCATCAAAAATATAGGTATTTAAAATGGCCACATAAACTTGGCTTTGCTCTAATCCTTTGGCTTGTACCATTTTCTCAACCCGTAGTAACAATGATTCTGCCACATAAATATCATTCGCAATGTCCGCAATATTCATCAAAATTTCTTGCTCTTTCGTCAATTGCATCATCAATTTTTGCGCAGCCGTTCCTGCTACCATCATCAAGGTTTTTTTGAAATTGCTTATGTATTTTTTCTCTTTTTCAAACGTCTCACCTGTCCCTTCATCAAAATCAGGAATACTCATTAATTCATTGGCAACGGCCATGGCAGGTCCCATTAAATCAAGTTCTCCCTTCATGGCTTTCTTCAAAATCATATCCACGGTCAACAAGCGGTTAATTTCGTTGGTGCCTTCAAAAATTCGGTTAATTCTAGAATCGCGGTAAGCTCGTTCAACTGTTGATTCTGCAGAATAGCCCATTCCTCCAAAAATTTGAACCCCTTCATCCACACAAAAATCCAATACTTCCGATCCGACTACTTTTAACATCGCACATTCAGCGGCAAACTCTTCAATTCCTTTTAGAGTAGCTTTTTGTTTGTCCATGCCTTCACCAATTTTTGTATGAATCGCGTGGTCAATATCCGACGCCGCTCTATAAACTGCTGATTCTAACGCAAACGTACGAATCGCTTGTTCGGCAATTTTATGTCGAATGGCACCATATTTCGAAATGAATCGTCCAAATTGCTCCCGCTCGTTGGCGTATTTAATCGAATGATTAATCACCTCTTTTGCACCACCCATTACGCCAGCGGCAAGTTTAATTCGTCCAATATTTAAAATATTCAAAGCAATTTTAAACCCTTGGTTTCGCTCGCCTAATAAATTCTCAACTGGCACTTCCACTTGGTTAAAAAACACTTGGCGGGTCGATGATCCTTTAATTCCCATTTTCTTTTCTTCTGGGTTCAAGGTGATTCCTGCCGAATTTGCTTCCACAATAAAGCCAGTTAAATTCTCATCCCCATCAATTTTAGCAAAAACGGTAAATACATTGGCAAAACCTGCATTTGTAATCCACATTTTTTGACCATTCAAAATATAATTTTTCCCATCGGCAGACAATTTAGCGTTGGTTTTACCTGAATTTGCATCCGAACCAGAACTAGGTTCTGTCAAACAATAGGCTGCTTTCCATTCGCCACTTGCCAATTTTGGGATCTATTTTTGTTTCTGAGCCTCCGTACCGTAATACAAAATTGGCAAAGTTCCAATTCCTGTGTGCGCCCCATACGCCACAGAAAAAGAATGTCCTCTTCCTAAATATTCCGTCGCTAAAATCGAAGTTGGGAAATCAGCTCCCATTCCACCGTATTCTTCCGGAACCGACATGCCTAACACACCAAGTTCACCAGCTTTTTCAATCAAGCTTGGCATTAAACCTGCTTCCATGCCATCAATTCTGTCCAAAATTGGATCAATTTCTTGCCGAATAAAATCGAGACAAGTCCGCGCAATCATGCGTTGTTCTTCGTTATAATCTTCCGGCGTAAAAATTGCTTTACAATTTGTTTCACGGATAATAAATTCTCCTCCTTTTATTGCCTTATTCTCTTCCATATCAATTTATTTAAGCTCTTTATACATTAATTTATGTGGTCCTATTTTAGGTACTTGGTATACCTCACCTTTCATTTTAAAATTTTGTTTTTCGTAAAATCCTGTGGCAATCAATCGTGCGTCACACCACAGTAATTTTATTGCTTTCTGTCTTAATTCTTTCTCTGCTTCCTCAATAATTCGTGCGCCTACCCCCCAACCTCTTACTTCTGGCGCCGTTGCCATTGCGCGTAACCGATATTGGTTTTTCTCCTCAAAATTTGCATTAATATCCACTAAAAAAGTAGAAGTTCCCACAATTTTATCGCCAATAAACGCCGCCACATGAAAAGTACTTTCTAAGCGATCAGGTGCAATTTCACATTGATCCGTACTTTCCAAATGTGGCCATAAAACCAAATGTCGAAGCGATTTAATTTCTTCAACACGTGCCTTACGAATGGTAACCGCTTCCTCCATCATTATAACAATTCAATCACACCAGCAGCGCCTTGGCCAGTTCCAATACACATGGTCACGACGCCATATTTGCCATTTGTTCGTTTTAATTCATTCATTATTTGTACCGACAATTTTGCTCCTGTACATCCAAGTGGATGCCCTAAGGCAATGGCGCCTCCATTTACGTTTACTTTTGTCGGATCAATGCCAGTTTCTTTAATCACCGCTAACGATTGTGATGCAAAGGCTTCATTTAATTCAAACAAATCAATGTCATTCATTTTTAAACCAGCCATTTCCACCGCACCAGGAATCGCTTTTACAGGACCAATTCCCATAATTCGTGGTTCAACACCTACCACTTTATACGAAACCAAACGCGCAATCGGTTGTAGGTTTAATTTTTTCACCATTTCTTCCGACATCATCAAACAAAATGCCGCCCCATCTGACATTTGTGAAGCATTCCCTGCCGTTACGGTTCCTTTCGCATCAAAAACTGGTCTCAATTTCGACAATCCTTCCATCGATGTTCCAAAACGTGGACCTTCGTCTGTTTTAATAATGTTGGTTCGTTCTGCTCTTTTCCCATTTTCGTCAATATAAACTTCGTTTACATGAATGGGCACAATTTCACTTTCAAATTTGCCTTCGTTAATGGCTTTTAGTGCTTTTAAATGCGATTGAACTGAAAATTCATCTTGCACTTCGCGCGAAACTCCAAATTGTTTGGCAACTTCTTCAGCTGTATTTCCCATCCCCCAATACCAATCGGCGTGAACCTTTGCAATTTTTGCATTGGGCACCACTCGCCATCCTCCCATCGCAATTGCCGACATGGATTCTGTTCCTCCTGCAATGATTACATCCGCCAAACCAGCTTCAATTTTTGCTTTTGCAATCGCCATAGTTTCAATTCCTGACGAACAATATCGATTCACGGTCATTCCTGGTACCTTGTTGGTGTTTAATCCCATCAACGAAATAAAACGTCCAACATTTAACCCTTGCTCGGCTTCAGGCATTGCATTTCCAACAATCACATCGTCAATTAATTCTTGGTCTAATTCCGGAACTTCGGACAAAATATGTTTAATTACTTCCGCTGCTAAATCATCTGGGCGGGAAAAACGAAATCCTCCCTTGCTGGCTTTCCCAACTGCCGTTCGATATGCTTTTACTATGAAGGCTGTTTTCATACGTTTACTCTTTTTTAGTTACGTGTTGATTATCCAACTCGTTAATTTCTTAATATTTTTCCTTTTGTTACAATCGATTGAATACGTTCGAGCGTTTTTTTCTTTGTACATAAATCCAAAAATGCTTTGCGTTCAAGATCGAGTAAATACTGTTCGTCCACCAAGGTTAATTCAGATAAATCGCCACCAGCCAACACAAACCCAAGTTTCTCCGACATATATTTATCATGTTCCGAAATGTAATTTCCGTGCGCCATGGTGTCCGCACCCACATAAACAATTCCAAGCCCTTCTTGTCCTAAAACGGTGATGTTTTTTTCTTTTACAGGCTGTGTGTATCCTGAATTGTAAAGGGATAAACAAGCCTCTTTAGCTCTGGTTAATTGATAATCTCGATCAATCACCACCTCGTCGATGCCTTTTCTTAAATACCCTAAATCAAATGCTTCGTAGGCAGAAGTGGATACTTGTGCTTGTCCAATTGTCAAAAAGCTCGTTCGGAAAGCATTAATTCGTACATCTCCTTCTCTCAAATTGTCGGAGAAACGTTTGGCAAATTCTTTTGTACCGCCACCTCCTGGAATTAAACCTACCCCAAACTCTACCAATCCCATGTATAATTCTGCATGAGCCACTACCTTGTCAGCATGCATGGACATTTCACAACCGCCACCTAAAGCCATGTTATGCGGAGCCACCACCACCGGACATGCCGAATATCGAATTCGCATCATGGTGTCTTGGAACTGTTTAATGGCAAAATTAAGCTCATCATACTCTTGTTCCACCGCCATCATAAATATCAGTCCTACATTAGCCCCCGCTGAAAAATTCTGACCGGTGTTTGAAATTACCAAGCCCTTGTATGATTGCTCTGCTAATTCAATTCCTTTGTTAATTCCTTGCAGCACGCCACCGCCAATTGTATTCATTTTGGTATGGAATTCTAAATTCAAAATTCCATCTCCTAAATCAATCAAATGACAATCATTATTTTGCCAAACCGTATTTGTTGGTCTTAAATTGTCCAAGAAAATTAAATCTTCCGTTCCTGGAATAATTTTATACGACTTTGAAGGAATGTCATAGAAAAAGCGAACGCCATTTTCTACTTTATAAAAAGATTTAATTCCAGTTTCCAACATTTCTTGAATCCAACCAGCAACATTTTTTCCTTCTGCTTTTATGCTACTTGCAAAATTTTCTACACCAACTACATCCCATGTTTCAAATGGACCTAATTCCCATCCAAAACCAGCTTTCATTGCATCATCAATTTTGTATAATTCATCTGAAATTTCAGGAATTCGATAGGACACATAAGAAAACAAGCCTGAAAATGCTTTTCTGTAAAATTCCCCCGCTCTTCCTTTATCAGCAAAAAGCACCCTTGTTCGTTGGGCTAAATCGTCAATTGATTTTGTTTGAGCCATGACGGGAAAATCAACTTTTGGTTTTGCCCCATATTCAAGCGTTTTTAAATTCAGCGACAAAATTTCACCTGATCCTGAAGTGATATCCTTTTTATAAAAACCTTGTTTAGATTTTGATCCAAGCCAGCCATTTTCAACCATTTTTGTAATGTAGGTTGGCAATAAAAATTGAGCATTTTCTTCATCATTCGGACAATTTTCTCTCACCCCATTTGCCACATGAACCAAGGTGTCCAATCCTACCACATCGCAGGTTCTGAACGTTGCTGATTTTGGTCTTCCAAGCACTGGGCCAGTTAATTTATCCACCTCATCAATCGATAAATTCATTTCTTCTACCAGATGAAACAGCGACATGATTGAATAAACACCCACTCTATTGGCAATAAAAGCTGGCGTATCTTTGCAAAGGACTGTCTTTTTGCCTAAAAAACGCGCGCCGTAATGCATAAAAAAGTCAACAACTTCTGGAGCGGTTTTAGGAGTTGGAATCACCTCTAACAAACGTAAATATCTTGGTGGATTGAAAAAATGTGTCCCACAAAAATGTTTTTGAAAGTCTTCACTTCTACCTTCCAACATCAAATGAATTGGAATACCAGATGTGTTTGAACTGACCAAACTTCCTTTTGAACGATATTGGTCAACTTTTTCGAAAATTATTTTTTTAATATCTAATCGTTCAACCACAACCTCAATAATCCAATCGCAGGCACTGATTTTTGAAAAATCGTCGTCAAAATTTCCTGTTTCAATTCTAGCAGCAAATGCCTTTCTATAAATTGGCGATGGCTTTGAAACCAAAGCGGCATTCAAAAAATTATTCACCACTCTATTTTTAACCGACTTATGATCGAGTGACATTCCTTTTTTAACTTCATCATCGGTCAACTCCTTTGGAGCCATATCTAACAGTAACACACTGCATCCGATATTCGCAAAATGACAAGCAATGGCAGACCCCATCACACCTGAACCTAACACCGCTACTTTCCTAATTTTTTTATTCATATCAGTAATTTTTACAAATCGCTATTCCTCTATAATTTTGGCGCCATTTTTTACAACGCTTCGTTTATCTTCTAACAAGTTACACAATAAATCATCTACTTTTTCCATTACCTCAAAAAATGCTTTAATTTTTGTTTTTGGTAGACTTTCATAAATCTTTTCATTAAAATCAAGCACCACATTTTTTGCCAATTTTCTTTTCTCAACGCCCGCAGGAGTTAAAAAAACCAAGGCCTTTCTTTTATCCGAATCATCACCTTGTCTAATAATCAACCCACTCTCCTCCATGTTTTTTAACGTCCTTGACAAACTGGTAGGTTCCATGCCCATTTTTGGTCCTAAAGCCGTGCTTGGCGTGCCCCCCTTTTCAATGTTGAGTAAAATAAAACCCCACGAAAACGTCATTCCATACTCCGAAGCAACTTGGTTGTAATAACGCGATATTTTAAACCAATTATTTCTAACGTGAAACTCGAAAAGTTGCTCTTTATTCATTTAATCTATTTGTATTTCTTCAAAGATATTATTAATAATTTATTATGCAAGCATAATTATTAAATATTTTTTTATTTATTTTTTTGGTTAGTAAACAAAATTAATAGAAGGCGCTTTCTGAGGAATTGACTCGATTAGTCCACACAATTTTATGTGCTAAAAACAGGAAGTTTGACTGATCTGGTTGAAAATTAATATTTTCTCTTAAGTTTGTTCCATTACAAAAAATTAGAATCATGTCAAACCGAAGATCTTTTATACGAAACAGTGTCTTAATGGCTGGGGCAATAACCCTTCCACAATTTAACCTAAAGGGTCAAAACGACGAACTCCCTGAAATTTTTTCGGATGATGAAAATTACTGGAAAGCTGTTCGCGCCCAATTTCCCTTAACTTCTGAGAGAATTTTTTTGAACAATGGCACTATGGGACCATCTCCTTTTAAGGTTTTAAAGACACTTCAAGATGAAATGCTCTTAATTGAATCAACTGGGCGATATGGAGGAAACGAAGAAGAGGCAATCGAAGCTTTGTCAAAATTTATTGGCAGCGCTGCGGACGAAATCAGCTTGACGCGAAATGTAACCGAGGGAATTAATATCATTTGTTGGGGATTAAAATTAAAAAAGGGAGATGAAGTAATTCTAACCAAACATGAACACGTAGGGAATGCCGGACCATGGCTAAATCGTGCAAAAATTGATGGCATTGTAATCAAAACGTTAGATTTAGGTTTTACGGCGGAAGAGACGATTGAAAATTTTAAAAAAATAATCACCAAAAAAACAAAAGCAATTAGTTTACCTCATATTCCATGTACAATCGGTCAAATATTGCCCATTAAAGAGATTTGTCAAATTACAAAGGAGCATGGTATCTATAGCTTTATTGATGGAGCTCACCCACCAGGAATGATCGTTTTAGACATGAAAGATTTGGGTTGTGATTTCTATGCGAGTTGTTGTCATAAATGGATGAATGGGCCAAAAGGAACAGGTTTTTTATATATTTCTGCAGCCAAACGCAATGAAGTTCAAGCCTATTATGGTGGCGGTGGTATGGACACTGGTTGGGATATGTATGTAGAAAATCCTCAATTAAAAGGGTATGTGGACAATGGGCATCGCTATTATTACGGTACTCAAAACTCCGCACTATTTAAAGGAATAACAGCTGCGATAGATTTCCAAAACCAACTAGGTAGAAATCATATCGAAAATCGTGTTCGAAAATTAGCGACTTATTTACAAGATCATTTGATCAAGTTAAATCCGGCCATTCAAATGTTGACTCCAACTGAAGCTCGATCGCGAGGTGCGCAAGTTTCGTTTAAAATAAAAGACCGAGATGTGAGTGAATTACAAAAAAAATGTTCAGATAAACTAATCATTACACGTTACGTACCGGAGAACAATATTAATTGTTTGAGAATCTCCACACATATTTACAATACCTACCAAGAAATTGACACTTTTTTGGAAACCGTTGACGAGTTTGTTAAAAGTTAATTATTGTTTGATTATTTTTTTAATCACCACTTGATCATCTTTCACTAATTGTAGGAAATACGTCCCTGAGGGTAATAAACTGAAATCCAACTGAGTTAAATTTGATTCGATATTTTCAGGGGCATAAATCAAACTTCCGTCCATGCCATACACTAA
>JADZFJ010000485.1 GCA_020849935.1 Crocinitomix sp.
AAATAGTTGTTGGCGCACCAAACCACGGCTTAGATGAATTTGGAGGTGATTTTTTGGCCAATGCTGGTGCAGCCTATTTATACTCTTATATTGGAGGTGTTTGGACGCAGACTCAAAAACTGGATGCTTTTGATAGAACATCTAGCGATCAATTTGGTGAAGCCGTTTCAATAAGTAGTAATAAAGTTATGATAGGCGCGTTTGGCAACGGACTTAACGAATTAGGGTTAGGCTCTCCTGTTCCGCAAGCCGGCGCAGCCTACATTTTCGATGCTGGAAATAATCCTGTCATCACCGCCATTCATTCTAACCAAGAAGGACAATGTGATGGGCAACCAATAACTTTGTCTGTTGAAGGTGTTTTGTACGATGCTTTTGAATGGGAATGGTTTGAAGGAGGATGCGATGGCACTTCCCTTGGAACAGGAACTGAAATAATAGTGAGTCCATTAACTACTACAACCTATTGTGTGCGTGCCAACGGTTGTTTTAATTACATCGAAGCAGAAGATTGTGAGTGTATTAATGTGATCATAAAACCTGGGTACTGGCACCAAACCACCGCCGCAGGACTTATGGAAACTGGCAACGACCTTCTTACCGACAGCGAAGGGAATGTATATATTACAGGAACCTATTCAGGTTTTGCAACATTTGACGGTGGTGAATTTTCTAGTGTCACCGTCGATCACGATCCAGGATTATATACTACCACCATCAAATCTTACCTCGCAAAATATGACAATTGTGGAAATTTATTGTGGGTAACCTATTCAGAAGGTCACACCAATGAAGATTATGCTCATGGCATTGCCCTAGACGAAATGGGCAATAATTTATACATAGTTGGCGAATTCACCGACCAAATTACCTTCAGAAATGGTTTGGGCGATTTTGGTTTTGGTTCGGGTACCGCCACTAGAATCCGCGCAGGAAAAAATGGCTACGTAGCAAAAGTGGACAAAAACAACGGAAAAGTTATGTACATTGATGCTGTTTGGAGTACAGGCTCTAAATCTAAACTCACCGCCATAACCATTAATGAAAACAACGGACGCATTTTTGTTGCCGGCCAAACTTACGACGATGTTGGTTCTGAAAAAGTATTTATTCACAAATATGCGCCATCGTACATTACCTTAAATACTGCTTTTTGGAAAGCAGTGAGTACCACCTACAACGGCGCTATTATTAACGCTATGGATTTTGACGAATCATCACCAGAAGCTGGGGAAAATGGTGCTTTATGGGTGATTGGTGATTTTAAATCCTATTTTAATATTCCAAAGTTCTTTGGGAGTTTTCTAGCCCTAACTAGCAGCGGGACCGAGCGAGATGCCTTTGTCCTAAAATATAAGGATTCTTATTCGTCCGGCACTAATCCAACAGGCTTGTTTCTTAAAAAAGGAAACGTTAGCCCTGGAGCTGGCAATAAAATGTTTGGAATTGACATTGCCGTGGAAAAAGAAACTGGTAATGCTTTTTTGACAGGGACTAAAAAGGGGGTGTGTGATAATGCTTTCGATGAGCCAACACATGATTTGCCTAGCGGATCATTCGTAGAAAACGGCTATTTTATTGGAATGCGATTTGATGGGGCTGCATTATCTGGTGGTCCTTTGGAAGAACTTTCTTATCCATTTCCTTTGAGAAATTCATCCGGAAAAGGTGTAATAGTTCAAGATGGTGTTGCTTATTTTATTGGAACAAGGGGAGGAGATATTTATTTTGATGACGGGTTGATGATACCAACCACATTAAATTTTTATGGATTATTAGGGGATCAACATTTATACATAGTTGCATATAATGCTAGTACAGGAGCCTATTCATGGTCTAACGGAACCACCAATCCTGCACCTGTTTTATTGGCGAATCACCAACCAATGGCCATTACTGCGGATGGTGCTGGTCATTTATTCATCACAGGCTATTTTCAATCAGAAATGGGTTATATTGATGGAACGCCTGCCAGTGGGAATTTAACTTCGGTCTCTAATGCCAATTTATTTGCAATGAGGGTAGATATTGAAGGAACAGGGTCTGAACAATTACAAAAACCAAGTTTTGTTGACTTGCCATTAGTTGGAGAAGTTGCAATACCTAGTGTGAATGAAAATGATGATTTGAAAGCTAGTTTTGATTTGTCTTTAGTACCTAATCCAACATCAAATTTGACTAAAATTATCATCACGAATTTTCAAGAAAATCAACTTTATGAAATCATGGTTTTCTCTAGCGATGGACGTATAATTTACCAAGGGCAATTAAACCAAGAAAGTACAGCGTTTGATTTGACTAATTTTTCTTCAGGACTTTATACCGTGGTGGTTTATTCAAATAATGAAGTCGTCTTTAAAAAACTCTTAAAAATAAATGAGTCGAAATAAATTTTTGTGCAACATTTAGCTACTTTTACTCGTCTACTGACTATGAAAAAATTCCTCATTTTCATTGTACTATTTAGTTCAGCTGCCTTTACACAAGAAATTTGTGACAATGGGTTAGACGATGATGGGGATAGTTTTGTGGATTTAAATGATACAGACTGCGACTGCGAAGGGATTGAAGGATTTTCAACCTTAATTCCAAATCCATCTTTCGACGATACAGTATGCTGTCCTGAATTGGGACCACTTTGGGATTGCACTGAAGATTGGATTCAGGCATCCTATGGAACCTCAGATTATTTTAATGTATGTGGGGTCACCTATCTTGGAGACCCGATGATTCCTCCAGCTTTTCCGCTACCTGACGGTGGCACGGGCTATGGTGGTTTTTATGAGT
>JADZFJ010000486.1 GCA_020849935.1 Crocinitomix sp.
AAATAGTTGTTGGCGCACCAAACCACGGCTTAGATGAATTTGGAGGTGATTTTTTGGCCAATGCTGGTGCAGCCTATTTATACTCTTATATTGGAGGTGTTTGGACGCAGACTCAAAAACTGGATGCATTTGATAGAACATCTAGCGATCAATTTGGTGAAGCCGTTTCAATAAGTAGTAATAAAGTTATGATCGGCGCGTTTGGCAACGGACTTAACGAATTAGGGTTAGGCTCTCCTGTTCCGCAAGCCGGCGCAGCCTACATTTTCAGTATTGGAAATAAACCTGTCATTACCGCCATTCATTCTAACCAAGAAGGAATTTGTGATGGGCAACCAATTACCCTGTCTGTCGAAGGCGTTTTGTACGATGCTTTTGAATGGGAATGGTTTGAAGGCGGATGTGATGGCACTTCTCTTGGCACAGGAACTGAAATAACAGTAAGTCCTTTAACCACTACAACCTACTGTGTCCGTGCCAACGGCTGTTTTAATTACATCGAAGCAGAAGATTGTGAGTGTATTGATGTGATCATAAAACCTGGGTACTGGCACCAAACCACCGCCGCAGGACTTATGGAAACTGGCAACGACCTTGTGACAGACAGCGAAGGGAATGTTTATATTACAGGAACGTATTCTGGCTACGCCACATTTGACGGAGGTGAATTTTCAAGTGTCACGGTCGATCATGATCCTGGATTATTTACGACCGCCATAAAATCTTATCTTGCAAAATATGACAATTGTGGAAATTTATTGTGGGTAACCTATTCAGAAGGAAATCCCAATGACGATTACGCCCACGGTGTTGCTTTGCACGAAATAGGCAATAATTTATACATCGTTGGCGAATTCACCGACCAAATTACTTTCAGAAATGGCTTGGGCGATTTTGGTTTTGGTTCGGGCACCGCCACTAGAATCCGCGCAGGAAAAAATGGCTACGTAGCAAAAGTGGACAAAAACAACGGAAAAGTTATGTACATCGATGCTGTTTGGAGCACAGGTCCAAACTCGAAACTGACCGCCATCACCATCAACGAAAACAACGGACGAATTTTTGTTGCTGGGCAAACCTACGCAAGCATTGGGTATGAAAAAGTGTTTATTCATAAATATTCCCCTACCTATACCACCATTGGCCCCGATTTTTGGAAAGCAGTAAGTTCTACCTACAACGGCGCCATTATTAATGCAATGGATTTTGATGAATCATCTCCTGAAGCAGGAGCAAATGGAGCTTTATGGGTGATTGGCGATTTTAAATCATCCTTTAATATTCCAAAGTTCGCAGGAAGTTTTACTGCCCTCAGCAGTACATCAACCGAGCGGGACGCATTTGTACTGAAATATATGGATTCTTTTTCGTACGGCACAAATCCAACAGGTGTTTTCCTAAAAAAAGGGAATATCGAAAATTTGCCAGGCAAAAAAATGCTAGGCATTGACATTGCCCTGGAAAAAGAAACAGGTAATGCCTTTTTGACAGGGACCAAGAAGGGGGTATGTGATACTCCTTTTTCGGTTTTTGGTTATTCTTTGCCAGATCCATTTGGTATGGAAGTTGGTTATTTTGTTGGGATGCGATTTGATGGAACTCCACTACCAGGAACAGGTTTGGAGGAGCTTTCTTACCCATTCGAACCTAAACGGTCATCTGGAAGAGGAGTAATCGTGAACGATGGAACGGTTTATTTTACTGGGTCACGAGGCGGAATAAGTTATTTTGATGATGGATTGATCATACCAAGTATGTTAAATTATTTTGGCTTGGATGGTGATGAACATCTCTATGTAGTCGCTTATAATTCAGCGACGGGAGCATACCTCTGGTCAAACGGCACCAGCAACCCTGCTCCACTTTTATTGGCAAACCATCAACCAATGGCAATAACAGCGGATGGGGCAGGTCATTTATTCATCACGGGTTATTTTCAATCCGAAATGGGCTATATTGGCGGAACTCCAGCCAGTGGTAATTTAACCTCTGTTTCTAACGCTAATTTATTTGCAATGCGGGTGGACATAGCAGGAGCAGGGTCACAACAATTACAAAAACCAGGTTTTGTGGATCTTCCAATAATTGGTTCTGTCGAAGTTCCACATTTGGATAATAACGAAAGTATAGAAACAAGTTTTGATTTAGGGGTGTTGCCAAATCCAACCACGAGTCTTACCAAGCTGATCATTAGTAATTTCCAAGAAAATGAGGTGTATGAAATTTTGTTATTTTCCAGTGACGGGCGGATCATGTATCAAGGTCAATTGACCCAGGAAAGCACAGAACTTGATTTGACTGATTTTTCAGCTGGGCTTTATACCATAGTTGTTTTTTCCAATAACAAAACGGTCTTTAAAAAACTCTTAAAAACAAATGAGTAGAAATCAAATTTTGTGCAACATTTTAGTACTTTTAATCGTCTACTAAACATGAAAAAATTCCTCATTTTCATTTTGATGTTTGGCTCAACGGCCTTTTCACAAGAAATTTGTGACAATGGGTTAGATGATGATGGAGATACTTTTGTGGATTTAAATGATGTAGACTGTGATTGTGAAGGGATTGAGGGATTTTCGACCTTAATTCCAAATCCGTCATTTGACGATACTTTGTGCTGTCCAGAATTGGGACCACTTTGGGATTGCGCTGAGGATTGGATTCAAGCATCTTATGGAACTTCGGATTATTTTAATTTATGTGGAGTTACCGATTTTGGAGATCCAATGATTCCACCAGATTTTCCATTACCTGATGGTGGTACTGGATATGGTGGTTTTTTTGAATCAAGCCCTACCTACCATGAAATGATTGGTGCCTGTGTGGACAGTCCCATGTTAGCCGGGGTGACTTATACCCTCAACTTTTTTATGGCAAGTGGAGAAACCCACCCAACAAGTATTATCCCAACATTTTATGGCACGCCGAATTGTGCCGATTTGCCTTGGGCAGGATTGGATTGCCCCGTGGGGATTGATGGATGGGAACTTTTAGCCAGTAGCCCAATGATTTTTTTTGTGGGAGATGGGGCTTGGCAAGAGGTTTCTATTACTTTTACTCCAGTAGTTGATTTAGAAGCTGTTGCCATTGGTGGGCCTTGTGGGTTGGTACTTTCAACTGAGTATTTTTACATCGACGGCTTAGTATTAATCGACAACGCCCATTTTACCGAAATTACCGAAACGGGGAATTGGTGCGATGGGGATTTAACTTTTTCAACGGAAATTGATACGTTTGGGGGTGCTTGGCAATGGTACAAAGATGGGGTTGCCTTGTTGGGTGAGACAAGTGAGTCGGTGGACGTGAGTGGGTATGGAATGGGAACGTATACTGCGCAATATTTACTCGGTGGAAATTGTTTGCGGTTGAGTAAATCCGTTTATTTTGACAATGCCGTGGATGCCGATTTTACTTTTGAAAATGTTTGTTTGGGTGAAACCATTGATTTTGATAATGTTTCTACCATTCCAGAGGGTGGTTCGCCTACTTGGGAATGGGATTTTGGGGATGGAGGAACTTCCACCGACGAAAGTCCGAGTCACACGTTTGCAACGGCAGGAACTTATTGGGTGAGATTAGTTGGAGTGAATGATTTGTCGTGCAATGATACCGCGCTTTATGAAGTGATTGTTTATCCGTTGCCAACAGCTGACATTGAGTTTATTGCAGGTGGGCTTTCGTCCGAACTTGGAAGCACAGGTGGATGTATTGAAAACCCTGTTCAGTTCAACGACCTTTCTACCATCCCTGCTCCGTACGATATTGCCACATGGTTATGGAATTTTGGGGATGGAGGAACATCAACAGAAGAAAATCCGAGTCACACCTACTCCACAACGGGAACGTTTACCGTTACACTAGTGGTTACCAGCGAAAATGGTTGCGTGTCTACTACCTCAAAAACAATTACTATGACCAATGGCTTGGCGGTTGAACTTACGGTGAGCGAACCGAGTTGTTTTGGGTTTTCAGATGGATCGGTGACGGCAAATGTGGTGGGTGCTGGAGATGAATTGATTTTTGAAATTACCGATGCAAGCGGAACTTTGCGAAATATTGACAATAGCAATACAGCCAATAATTTAACCACTGGTTGGTATTATGTAAACGTGCAAGATGGTTCAGCATGTTCGGGAATTGATTCTGTTTTTTTAAACGAACCCACTCAAATTACCATTGATTTAACCGTAGTTGATCCAATTTGTTATGGGGGTAATTCAGGTTGGGCAAGGGTTGATTCGGTGTATAACCCGCAAGGTGATTATAATGGCATCAGTTATTTTTGGAATCCAAACCCCGCGGGTAATGGTGGTTTAGGGGAAGATTCGACGTGGGCACTTACCGCAGGAAATTATGTGTTAACTATTAACGATGCCAATGGTTGTTCCAATAATTTTGATTTTGAATTGTCGGAACCTGATTCACTTTATTTTACTGAATTTGGATTTAAACCAGCCTATTGCCGTTTGTACGGGTATCAAAGTGGAAGCGGGGTGGTTTTTGGAGCAGCGTCGGGAGGTGTGCCTGATTATACCTATGAATGGATTGAACTAGCCACCGGTGAAACTGACGACCATTCGACTTGGGGAGGCTTAAATCCTGGCTATTATCAATTAAACGTTACCGATGCCATTGGTTGTGTGCTCACCAAAACCGTGTTTTTAGATTCGCTGAACCCGATAGCTGATTTTACAGTAAACTCAGCGCAACTAAATACAGACAATAAAGGTACGGCCTTTGTGGAAGTTGAATTTGTAAATAATTCAAGCAATTTCTCGAACCCAGAAGACCCTGATGCGGACACCACTTTTTTTTGGAATTTGAGTTACCCAACCGTGAATTGGCAAATATCTAACAGTTGGTTTGAAACCTTTGACACCATTTATGGTCCCAAAGGGGATTCATATTTAGTGGATGTATGTTTGGTGGCACTTAATAAAAACGGGTGCACCGACACCACCTGCAAACTACTCACCATTTTTGAACCGATTAAATTTGAACCCATCAACATATTTTCGCCCAACAATGACGGAATTAACGACCTGTTTACCTTTGATTTTAAAGCCGCCTCGATTGACGAATTTAATTGCCAAATTGTAGACAGATGGGGTGTGGTGGTGAATGAAATACCAAACATTAACCAAGGTTGGAATGGCACCACAAAAAACGGCAGTCTTTGCCCCGATGGCGTTTATTTTTATTATTACAAAGCCATTAGCGACAACGGTACAAAACTAAACGGCCAAGGAACGGTGCAGTTGATTCGGGGGACGTAGACGGGGGGAGCGTTAGGGAACAGAGGCATTGTTTGAGCTCTTATTGTCCGATTTTCGGCAATAAAGCGAGGCCGGCGAGCCCGCTCGAACGCCCAAAAAATTTTAAGGAAAACATTTATAGTGACGATTCTCCTAAATTTCAGGATCGTATAAATTTTTAAACCGATTGATCATACTTTGCCGTGAAAATTCGAAGACGGTTGGGTTTAATTTTTGAAATTGGGTTGGCGAAAAATTCCATTGTTTTTTAAAGGTGTTGATGCTATGCGCTTGATCGAAAAAGCCCGAATCTAAAGCTGTCTCGGTTAAGGACAAGGTTTGATTGGTAAGGGTGAGACAATGATTTAACCGCCAAACCATGGCCAATTCTTTTGGTGAAATTCCCAAACTGGTGCTAAACGACTTGTGTAAAGCTTGCCGAGAAATTCCAAAATCTTGACAGAGATTGCTTATTCTTACATCGCCTTTTCGGTCTAAAATATAATTGACTTGGCTGCGGAGATTTTCGTTTAGATCAAACCGACGACGAAGTAGATTAAACATAAAATTTTCTAAATCAGGAACTAACTCTTGAATGTGAAAATAATTTTGGTTATTAGTTAATTGACATTGAATAACCGATTTTTGATCGATAATAGCCTCGATTGGCGTGATGGCGGCTAAAAGATGCACCTTTTTGCCGACGATATTGACCATAGAAAAGGCTTTGCAACGAATGCCAATAAGTTGGTGTTTGGTGGCCAATTGAATTGGATTGGTTAGGATTGGAACCAAATAAATTCCTGAAGGAAATTCGATGCCTAAAAAAGTAAATGGCGCTTTTGCAATAAGAATGTTAAACGTACCATCAGGCAATAAAATAAGGGGGTTGGTTGTAATGCTTTGATACGACCAATAACTTTCGACAAATTTAGAAAGTTCCGCTTTTGATTTTATTTCTTGAAATGACATCTGAAGCCAAATATAGGTGCTATTAACGTTAATAAAAGTTAAAAATGATGGACGGTAAATTATCTATCCAGGCTTAGCTAATTGGGGTTTAAGAAAAAAATACCCCGGTTGACATTTTTCCAATTTTAAGTTTTATTCGCCCTTTACCTTTGTGAAAAGTTGTGAAACGATGGTTGGACAACATTGTCAATTTTTTTGGTTACTTTTTTAAAAAGCTGAATTAGTCTGGTATAAAAAGTTGCTGATTGATTGACGAAATGGATTTTATTAAACAAATAAATACTACATGAAGTTAAATTTTTTGGCAATTCTTGGTTTTTTGAGCTTGTTATCAGGCACAATATCTTTTTCACAAGCTGGGGTTATTAGCGGAGAGGTTCGCGATAAAACGGACAACCATCCGATTGAATTTGCAACGGTTACTTTATTCAATGACCTTGATTCTGCGATGGTGACGGGAATGGTGACGGATACCTCGGGTCAATTTTTACTCGAAAAAATTCCTGCGGGGAATTATTATTTACGCATTGGGTTTATTGGCTATCTGGCTGAATTTATTTCCGATGTGAATATTTCTCCAAGTCAACCTGTGGTGGCTGTTCCGACCGTTTTACTCAATCTTTCAGCTGATTTGGCAGCGGTTGAAATTATGGGCGAAAAGAATGTTTTTGAAAACCGTATTGATAAAAAAGTTTTTAATGCGGATCAAAATTTGACGTCGAAAGGTGGAACGGGTTTGGATTTATTGCGTCAGATTCCGACCATTACGGTGGATGAAAGTGATAATATTTTATTGCGAGGCGATGGGAATGTCACCGTTTTGATAGACGGCAGACCTAGTTCAATGCCCGCCAACCAATTGTTAAAGCAGCTTCCAGCTTCGGCGATTGAGCGGGTAGAAATTATTACCAATCCATCAGCTAAATATGATCCTGAAGGAATGTCGGGGATCATTAATATTGTTTTAAAGAAAAGTAAATTAGAAGGATTTAATGGAAGTGTGAATGCTACCCTTGATTATGGTGCATTTTGGCATGCCAACGGTACGCTTTCGTTAAACTACCGCAAAAATAAATTTAACCTTACCTCTACGTACAGTTATTTTTACGATCAAACGTGGTTTGGTGGTTCGTTGGATCGGAATGTGTTGGTGGGCGATACTATTTGGGATCGTTTGCGAAGTGAAGATTATGGTGAACGTCTTAACACCTATCATTCGGCTCGGGTGGGACTTGATTATTTTGCCAACGATAACAATACTTTTTATATTACTGCCAATGCCGATTATGGCACCAATATTGGCAATCGATTAATCCGATATGACAATGTGGGCGAGGCCAACGAATTACTTTATTTCTCGGAAAGAAATGGGTTTATCGATGCGCCAAGTAGTAATTATGTATTTACAGGAGGTTGGCAAAAAACGTTTAAAAAACCCGACCATACCTTGTTCATAGATTTCAATTATTCGAATTTAAATTTTGAAGGGGACGAAGATTTGTGGCAAAAATATTACGATGAGGCAGCATATAATTATACTACTGCCTATCAACACACCTTGGATAAAACTTATAATCAAACGTTTTTAGCAAAAGCAGATTATGTTTTGCCGATTAATGATTCGTTAATATTTGAGGCTGGTTTCCATTTCACCCAACGGATTGCGGACAATGGATTTTTTTCCGAATCAGCAGCTGCGGATCAAGTTTTTACAACAGATGTGGGCTTGACCAATCAATTTAAATTTCTTCAGAACACCTTTGCGCCTTATGCAACACTTGCCCGACAATGGAAAAAATTGGGTGCAAAAATTGGATTACGTGCCGAACCAACGGTGATTAAAGCTGAATTAGTTACAACCAATCAAAAATTTGATCAGGAATATTACCAGCTTTTTCCAAGTGCTCATTTTTCGTACACAACCGAGCGAAATTCTGAGTTTTATTTAAGTTACAGCCGCCGAATCAATCGACCGGAATTAGAACAATTAAACCCGTTTACAAATTATTCCGATCCCTTGGTACTAGAAACAGGCAACCCGTTTTTAAGGCCAGAAATTATTCATGTAAACGAGCTGTCTTACACCAAATATTGGAAAAAATTCAACATTAATAGTACCGTTTATTACCGATTGATTACCGATTTAATCAGAAGAGCTTTGTTTTTTGATGGCATCTACTCCACCGTTACTAATTCCAATTTGGGTAAAAGTAATTTAACTGGCGGTGATTTGATTCTTACCTACATGCCCATTAAAGGAATGCGATTAGTGTCATCAACCAGTGTTTGGAATACAGCGACCAAAGATCCGAGTGTCACGGACGGAACTTATCAAAATTTCACGGGTATGTACACGAGTTTAATGGCAAGTTATCGGATGGAAAATGGCTGGAGTTTTCAAGCCTGGGGAAGTTATGCCCCGCGCACAAAGGTAATACAAGGTGCTATATTACCGAATTACGGTGGGGGATTTGCCATCCAAAAAAATCTTTTGAAAAACAAAGCGACACTTAATTTTAGCGTGTACGATGTGCTAAAAACGCGATGGTTTGCCTTTGAAAGTACCGATTTAGGCAATTATCAGATGACGAGTAAACGTTATTGGGAGTCGCGCCATTTTTCGCTTTCTTTTACCTACAATTTCGGGAAATTGACAGAAGGCAAAGAGCGCAGACAAAATAATTCGGGTGGAATTGATGATAATTTAAACGTACCCATTTCTCAATAGGGCGAACGATTTTTCATGGTCCAGTTGCGAGAGGGGTGGATGTGCGCCAAAACAATGCCCCTCTTGCACTGGTTTTTTCTTAGATGCTATTAAATAGGAAGTGAAGATCGATTAAGAACATCACAGAAAACTGATTGATTTTAGAATTATCCTTCAATCAATACATTCCATCCAACCATCTGCATCTATTGATGCCAGCAAGCGTGAACCTATTTAAGCGATTTTATTTAGAATTGATATTGATACAAATTAATGATGTCTGGCAGCCAAAAATAGACTATCTTTAATCCATGACCGGAGGTTATTAGTGCGCATTTTCCCTAAACGTTTGGGAAATTAAGACAATTTATACGCACAAAATACACACTAATTTAAACCGAAACATCACTGACGACGGACGAATTATTGCACTTTCACGCATAGCATACTGATTTTCACGACTAGAATTCAGCTCAACTTAATACCCTTGATTGGAATGAAAGCATCTTCTAATATACAACATGTGCCCCATAAAGTAATCAAAGAAAATTCGTTTTCTGTGGTAGCGATTGGAGCCTCCGCGGGCGGACTGGAAGCCATGATGGAATTATTAAAATTCCTCCCGGCTG
>JADZFJ010000487.1 GCA_020849935.1 Crocinitomix sp.
TACGGAGAATAATCTGGAATTTCATCAACAAAAACTTAATCTTATTCACATGTTCACCAATTGAGTAGATTCCATTTAAATCAACCTAATTTACCTTCATTTTTTTAGCAATTTCGGATAAGATGGCAAAGAATTTATATCTTTGAATACGGAATAATGCATCGCAGCTGTCTAATAAAAAAATCATGAAAGAAAAGTCAATTGTTTTAAATCAAGCGCAAATCAAACAAAAAATCGAACGAATTTCGTATGAAATTCTTGAAAACACATTTGAAGAGGCTGAGATTTTTATTGGTGGAATTTCTGGAAATGGGATTTTATTGGCCAATCGAATTGCTGAAAAATTGGGCGAAATATCTACTCAAAAAATTCAACTTTTTGAAATAACGATTGATAAAGACAACCCAATGTCAAGCGAAATTATTCTGTCAATTGAAGATCAAGAATTAACGGGTGGCACAGTAATTATTGTTGATGATGTCATCAATTCTGGTCGTACGATGCTTTATGCTGTTCGGCGTATTTTGAGTAATGAGTTGAAAGTATTAAAAGTGGCAACTTTAGTCAATCGCACTCACCGAAGATTTCCTGTGCAAGCTGATTTTGTTGGAACGGCCATTTCTACCACGTTAAAAGACAATATTTTAGTAGAATTAGGAACCAGTGAAATGGCGTTTTTAGTGTAAACCTTATTTTCTCACCAAAATACTTTCACCTAAGGCATGATAAACAACGCTCACAAGGTGGAGCATTTGATCCCTTCCTTTCTTTTGTCCAGTTTTGGCAGTGACGTACACGCCAAGTATCACCATTAACATAAAAGGTAAACACCAAATCCAAATAGTTGGTTTTCCTAAATCCCAGTGCGCCAAACCGTAAAGGCCGCCAAACATCGTTACCATCCCCAAAAAACTATAGATAAAAACAAAAAGCAACCAAACGCTATGACGAGGCCCAACCACACAATATAAATAAGTGCCTTCGAGGTATTCATTTTTTTCAATTGAAACCCGTAATTCCGGCGACCAATAATGCCTGTTTTGCATCGGAATGTCTAAATAATAAACATCGTAGATTTTTCTGCCCAAAACAGTGTCGTCTGATTGCGTAATATTTTCTAATCGTTCCACAACCTCTGCTGGTTCACAAGTGGTGATCAGCCTAAATCTCGGCCGAATTTCTCCAATATTTGAATGATCTTTACTATTAAATGCCATATTCCCGAAATTTGATGGACAAATTAAGGAATACTATTCAATCAAAAAATGACAGAAATCAGTTAACTGATATTTTGAACCTCTGGATTGTTCTGGTTTACTTCTTTGTAAATCATTTCAATACATCGCATCCCATCAATTGCTGCTGAAATAATTCCCCCCGCATACCCCGCGCCTTCGCCTGCTGGATAAAGTCCACTCACCTCTACATGCTGTAACGTTTCGTCATTTCGAGGAATTTTAACTGGACTCGAAGTTCTTGATTCGGGTGCATGCAAGACTGCCACATTTGTTAAAAATCCTCTCATTTTTTTTCCGAATTCTACAAAGGCTTTTTTGAGTCGTTTGGCGATCAGATCTGGCAACACTTTATTCAAATCCACCGAAACCAACCCAGGTTGATACGAAGTTTCAGGTAAATTTTTAGAAACACGACCATCAATAAAATCGATCAATCGTTGGGCTGGAACCGCTTGTGTTTTTCCCCCCGCTTCCCAGCACCGCTTTTCAACTTCTTTTTGAAAATTCAATCCTACAAATGGATCATTTGGCGAATAATTCGGTAAATCTGAAGGATCTACCTGCACAACAATCCCCGAATTGGCATACGGGTTATTTCTTTTCGAAGGCGACCATCCGTTGGTAACCACTTCATTTTGAGCTGTTGCACATGGAGCCACAATTCCCCCTGGGCACATACAAAACGAATACACGCCCATGCCATCCACTTGAGCAACTAACGAATACGAGGCAGGCGGTAAATCATCTCCACTTAATTCGCCGTGATATTGAATCGAATCAATTAAATCTTGTGGATGTTCGATTCGTACGCCAATGGCAAATGGTTTTGCTTCTAATTTGATGTTTTTCGCGTGCAGCAATTCAAAAATATCGCGGGCCGAATGTCCAGTTGCCAAAATTACATGATCAAAGCTGTGCCAATGCTCACCATTAATGCAAATCGATTTAATGGCTGAATTCTCAACGATCAAATCGGTTAGTTTTTCATTAAAACGAACTTCACCCCCACATCGAATAATTTCTTCGCGCATGGCTTGAATTATTTTGGGCAATTTATTGGTTCCAATATGTGGATGTGCATCCACCAAAATACTTTTGTCGGCACCAAAATGAACAAATAACTCAAGCACTCGCTGTAAATTTCCTCGTTTTTTCGAGCGGGTGTACAATTTCCCATCCGAATATGTTCCTGCTCCTCCTTCTCCAAAACAGTAATTTGAATCTTCATCTACCAAATGCTCTTTATGAATTCGAGCCAAATCTCTCCGACGGGTGCGGACATCTTTTCCGCGCTCAAAAACAATTGGTTTTAGTCCGTTTTCAATTGCAGTTAAAGCTGCAAATAAACCGGCAGGACCTGAACCTATAATCCCAACTTCTTTGCCGTTAGATACATTTTGAGCTTGAAAATAAGAAGTTATGGGCGTAAATTTTTCATCTACGTAAACCTCAAATCGTAAATTATATTTAATCGGGTTTTTACGCGCATCAATTGATCTTTTGACCAATTCGATATGCGAAATATCCTCAATTCTAAGATTTAATTCGTTAACGATTAACGCATTGATATAATCCTCATTGTGAATGAATTTTGAAGCTACTCTA
>JADZFJ010000488.1 GCA_020849935.1 Crocinitomix sp.
CGCCATGATGAATGGTGTATTCAATACAAGTTGGTTTAATGGTACCAATGGTGAAAATGCTGAACAAGGAATTGTAACGGCAATCACTGGAGACGATTTAGCGGCTATTCTTCGTCCAAGTTATCCAGTCGAACAAGTAAATTATGTTTCCGATCCAATGATTACTGTTGAATTATTAGGAATCGTAAAAGAAGAAACAGCCTCCTACTACAAGGTTAAAATTCTTAAAAAAGACGCACTTAACTACGAATATTACGATACCGTTACGGGCCTTTTAATGAAATCAGAATCATTTAAAAAAGATGATGCGGGCAATGAGTCGGTCGTCATTATCAATTACAGTGAATATACCAATTACGACGGTGTTTTGATGGCAAAAGTAACGGAAGTGAATTCTGACGGCCAAGCCATCAAATTTGAAGTGGTGAAAGTGGTGACAGGTAAAAAAGTGAAAGCCAAATCATTTACGGGTGATTTTAAAGCGGTCGAAAAAATAGTTTTATCGCTTTAATTTAAGTTGTTTAAAATATAAATCCCCTTCGATTTAGCATCGGAGGGGATTTCTTTTTGTTCATAAATAAATCCAAAAGAATACTTTAGAAGCGTTTCTCAAATCATTATATTTGCCAAAAGATGGAAGAAAACAAGCAAATAAAGCCACAAACCAAGAGAAATCTTGTCTCTGCAACGATGAATTCGATTGCAGAAACTGGAAAACTCCCCCCTCAAGCCGTCGACATCGAAGAAGCGGTGATTGGGGCCATGTTGCTTGAAAAAAATGCGGTCAACGATGCTATTGATATTCTCCAACCAGAGAGTTTCTATAAGCCCGCTCATCAAAAAATCTTTGCAACCATTCTTGAATTATTTGCCAATTCAGAAAGTATTGATATCCTCAGTGTTTCTGAAAGATTGCGAAAAAAAGGGGAACTCCAATTAGTTGGTGGTCCAGGATATATTGCACAATTGACAAACCGAATTGCTTCGGCGGCGCATATCGAATATCATGCGCGTATTATTTCTGAAAAATTCATCTTACGTTCTTTAATCGAAGTCTCTTCTGAAGTAATAAAAAATTCGTACGACGAAACGAAGGATGTTTTTAATGTCTTGAATGAAGCAGAAGAGGGATTGTTTAAAATCGCTGAAGGGAATCTCAAGAAAAGTTATGGTAAGATTGGTGATTTAGTCCAAGAAGCCATGGAGGAGATCCAAAAGGCGAGTGAAAATTCGGATGGTGTAAGTGGCGTTCCAAGTGGATTTACAGATTTGGATCGATTGACCTCTGGATGGCAAAAATCGGACATGATTGTATTGGCAGCTCGTCCAGGGATGGGAAAAACCGCCTTTGTATTGTCAATGGCAAAAAATACAGCCGTTCAATTTGGACAAGGCGTTGCGATTTTCTCACTAGAGATGTCAAGCGTTCAGTTAACCAAACGTTTGATGGCCATGGAAACAGGCATCTCATCAGAAAAACTACGAAAAGGATTTACCAGTCAAGACGATTGGGATTTATTACATAGCCGAATTAATGCCTTGGCAGAGGCACCTCTTTTTATTGACGACACCCCTGCCCTCTCTATTTTTGAGCTTCGTGCAAAATGTCGTCGACTAAAAATGCAACATGACATTAAATTGGTGATCATTGATTATTTACAATTGATGAATGCGGGAAGTAAATCCGGAAATCGAGAACAAGAAATCAGTACCATTTCCCGATCCATCAAAGAAATTGCCAAAGAAATCAACGTGCCAATTATCGCACTTTCTCAATTAAGTCGTTCGGTTGAAACACGTGGCGGTGATAAACGTCCAATGTTATCCGATTTACGTGAATCGGGTGCGATTGAGCAAGATGCTGATATGGTGTTGTTTATCTATCGTCCGGAGTACTACGGATTGATTGAAGACGAAAATGGAATGCCAACCGAAGGAATTGGCGAGATTATTGTAGCTAAACATCGAAATGGCTCGTTGGACACGGTCCGCTTGCGATTTATAAAACAACTGACCAAATTCGATAATTTGGACGCATTTGATAATTCAAGTTTAAGTGGTGGCTTTTCACCAAACCGTAATTTTGAATCAAGTGCTGAAACAATTACCGTGGGAAGTAAAATGAATGATGATAACGATTTTATAAGCAATTTAGGTGAAGAAGTTCCTTTTTAATAGTCTAATTATACTGGCAGGTTTGCTTCCATTGAATGTTTTCGGTGGGGCGATTTTGGTGCCGATGGACGAAACGCAAAAAAACCATCTCAAAGCGTATGGGGTTGCTTATTGGACGTTGGAGCGAGACATCGTGATGGAATGGTTGTTAAATTATCAAGGAGGGAGTTTTTTGTTTCCACAAAACCCACTTATCGAAGAGCAATTAATTATTAGGGGAATTTCGTATAAAATTCTACCTGATGTCAAGGTGAAGCAGATTAAATCCGAAATCGCCAATCCAGAAGTCAACATGGAGGTAATTCAATTAGAAACTGCTCCAAAAATCGCTGTGTATACACCTGCTGGAAAACAGCCTTGGGATGATGCGGTAACACTCGTACTAACCTATGCCGAAATTCCTTACGAAGAAATTTACGACTCATTAGTCGTCAAAAATGGCTTACCTGAATTCGATTGGCTGCATTTGCATCACGAAGATTTTACGGGGCAATATGGTAAATTTTACGCGCGTTACAAAAACGAAGCTTGGTATCAACAACAGGTGAAAGAGAATGAAGAAATGGCTAAATTTTTAGGATTTAGCAAAGTTTCCCAAATGAAATTAGACGTGGCACTGAAAATTAAAGAATTTGTGATTGGAGGAGGTTATTTATTTACCATGTGTTCGGGAACAGACAGTTATGACATAGCATTAAGTGCTCAAAACACAGATATTTGTGATCACATGTACGATCATGATGCCGCGGATGCAGATTGTCAAGCTAAATTGGATTACTCTCAAACCTTCGCGTTTAAAGACTATATTTTGGTTAAAAATCCGATGGAGTATGAATATTCAAACATCGATGGAACAACCGATCACCGAATTCCACAAAATCAAGATAAATTTTACCTTTTTGATTTTTCCGCAAAATGGGATGTCGTACCAACAATGCTCTGTCAAAATCATACCAGAGAAATTGACGGATTTATGGGACAAACCACCGATTTCAGGCGAGAATTTATTAAACCTGAAGTGTTGGTGATGGGGGAAAACAAAGCTTTAGGAACGGCACGTTATTTACACGGTGAACTTGGTCAGGGCACTTGGACCTTTTATGGAGGACACGATCCAGAAGATTTTCAACACATGGTGGGTGACCCTCCAACGGATCTAAATTTACATCCAAATTCGGCTGGTTATCGCTTGATTTTGAACAATGTACTCTTTCCATCGGCCAAAAAGAAAAAAAGAAAAACTTAGCCTTTAAAACTAAATTGTCTAAGCGATAAGAATAAGTTTTAAATATTAATTCACAATCGTCGGATTTTCAATTTTTTCTTTTAAATTTGATAGCCATGATAAGCGATTTATTATCATAATTTAAACTTGGTTTTTGTGAAATGTGCTACGAATAATTTTCGATTTATTTTAACCTTTACGTTGCTCTTGTTGGGGATGTTTCTCAACCAATCTGTGCACGCCCAATCTATAAATAATTACCTGAGTGAAGCTAAAAAGCAACGTGCAAAATTAGATTACCCGATTGCAATTGACATGTACAAGGAAGTATTGGCCTATGAACCAACCAACAGCATTGCTCTTGAAGGTCTTATTGAGATCTATTTGTATCGATACGAAATCTATGATTCAGCAGAAGTTTATTTGTTGAAGCGCATAAATAGCATGGTGATCGATACAAATGTCATGGTGTTCTACGATTATGCGCGGTGCCTGCAAATGCAAGAACGTCATTACGAAGCCATCGAAAAATACCTGGATTTCAAAACAAATTACCTCGGAAGTAAAAAACTCAATTACATAAATGACGAGCTGAATGAACGCCTCGAAACTTCGAGATACGCCATCAAAAATAAATCGATTGTAAATGAAAATGCCACCTACACGGTTGAAAATATGGATTTTTACATCAATTCCGTGGATCCAGAATACACCCCTATCTTCTTAGAAAAGGATAGTATTTTATTGTTCAACGCACGTTATAAAGATTTTGAGAATGAGGACGTTTCAGAAGATTCAAAATACTTTGAAAACATCTACTATTTTAATTTGATCGAATCGGTTTCATCAAGTTATAACCCTGGAATCGAGCAAGAAAACCATCATGCGGTGGTTGGAAAAAGAAGTGATAATGATGAAATTCTTGTCTTTTACTTAAACAAGATTTGGACCTCCTCTATTGCACAAGATCGATTAAATGAATTGACTGAATTACCAGAAATTTTTGGGAAATATTACTTTCAACCTCACGGTGTTTTTGCAAACAATGGAACCACATTTATTTTTAGTGCAATGGATCGACCAGAATTTGATGGGGGCGATTTAAATCTGTATATCAGCCATTTGATAGACACCACTTGGACAACGCCAGAACCGATAAGTCCATTAATCAATTCAGAAAAAAACGAAGACAGCCCATTTCTCTCTGCCGATGGCAAAACACTCTACTTCTCTTCTAAAGGCCATAACAGCTCTGGTGGCTATGATTTTTACAAGTCTGAATTAGTGAACGGAGATTGGACCTTTCCTGAAAATTTAGGGTATCCAATGAACTCTGCTGGCGATGATATTTATTTGAGTTTTACCGATGATGGAAAAACTGGTTTTTTCTCTTCCAATCGTAACGGTGGTTTTGGAGGAATGGATATCTACAAGTTTACTTTAGATCAAAAATTGATTTCTGGAATCACTTATGACAAAACTGGAAGTGTCCTTCCAAATGTACTGGTAACCTTGAATAATTTAACTGATAAAACCGTTACTACGGCGATGAGTGATGCGAATGGCGCCTTTCAATTTAAGGTGGATTCTGATCAAGAATTTGAATTACTTGGACAAAAAGAAAAGTACTTTGATGGGAAAAATACTGCGCATACGAAATTAATTGAAGATGAAG